>NZ_JBICLH010000080.1:0-56410 GCF_043105125.1 Acinetobacter sp. TYF_19 | reverse complement strand
ATGAATTTCAGGATAGACCTGAGTTTTTATTCGATGGTAATCGACCTTCAAAAAACCCAATGATTCTAGAATTATCAAAGATTCGTCACTATGACATTGATCTTTTCTTGATGACTCCTGATCCTGATAACTTGCATAAATCATTAAGAAAAATTGTCCATGTCCTGTATTTCGTAAAGAGACCGCACGGTAATCCCAATTGCTGTTCTATCTATACATTTGACCAGTTCTTGTCGAATCCTCGTGCAGCTGCTGATTCAAAACGTGAACCTAAAAAGTATTCTGAATACAAATTATTGACTTATAAAAAGTCGATTCAGCGTCTATATACCAGTGCTGCAAACCATTCATCTATGCGGTTTAAAATGCCTTGGAAATGGATTAGAAACGCATTTTTTATTTTAATTGGCGCAATTATTATCCTTACCTTGCTCTTTAAAATTCCTATTTTCGGCTTTTTCGCTGATGCGGTTCGTGGAATGTTCGGAAAAGATAATAACCTTTCCAATCTTCAAAATGCTTCTACTGGACATAAACCTACTGATAAAACCAATACTTCAGCAACTCAATCACAGGCTTTTGTTCCTGAAGTTGAATGTCGTAAAGGTGTTAATGTAGAAAAACCTGAATGTGTTAAGTGGTTTGATGATCTATCTAAGGGTAATCAATCTGTAGGTAATTCTGAACATTCCGTTTCTACAGTTTCATATAACCCGAATACGCCTTTTAATGATGAGTCGTTTACCGATCTGACATATGAAGTTACTGCAAAACCTGTTTTTTCAGGTTGTGCCAAATTTAATGGTGAGTACATTGCATATACACAACAGGGAACACGCTTAAAAGTCTCTCAGGCTGATTGCAGACGTGTTATTAATGATGGTGATAGACCTTTCAACTATTTCGCTCAAAAACAGGAAATAAAGCCTGTAGATCAGTCATCAGATGATCACTATAAAAAGGCTTATCAAGAAAATATTGCTCGTTTAGACGCTGAACGATATGCAAAAGCCCAAAACCCAGTTGTTAAACCTGAACAAATTCCATTAGGTACACCAGTACCAAGAGATATTTCAGGGGCTAATTCACTATAATTATAGAAGGGGTGTCTACCCCTGAACTGATGCTGTTGAAATACAAAACTTCTTCTCTCTGATTACAATCTCCCTTATGATTCTAAACGGTAGATACAGAGCGTCCGTATGGCGCGAACTGAGGGGAAAAATATGTTATCTCAACAAGTTACAGATGAAGCGCAAAGAGTTGCTAAACAACATTTAAGTGGGAATTTAAATGTTTCAATCAATCTTGAAGTTTTACAAAAGATTTTAAGTGATGAAGATATGTCTCATGTTTTTATCACTGAATTTAACAACTATTTAGATAAGTACCGTAGCTGGTATTCTAAAGATCAGGCATAAATAAGATGCCGGTAAAGATTTATGCGTGTAAACCCACATTTGTACAAAACAGTCAGCTATGACAGATCAAAGGGCGTTTTAACCAGGGCTGATTATTTGTTTATGCGTGAATGCCTGGAGAATTACCTGGAGAAAATACAACAAGATTTTGACCGGGAGAATGACCAGGAGATTATGCAAATAAAATTATTATTCATACGATTAGATCATCACATCGATAGGCTGCGCGCGTAGATTTCGGCATAACGTATATTATGTTCATTAGCGTACTCGGCATTGTGAATATAATTTTACTAAGATTCACAATGTCGAGCTGTAGCACCAACTGAGGTTGCGTAGGCTACAGTCTTGGATATGCTATTTAACATAATATACATTATACGCAATTTAAGTTATTTATAAAAAGCCACACTTGATTATGTAGCTTTTTATAAATAACTTAGATCACATCAAATTCAATTCGACGGTTTTTCTTACGGCCATCTGCAGTTGCATTATCAGCAACGGGTTTGTTCGAGCCCAATCCTTCAACACTTAAACGTTCTGCAGAAATACTTTTATTGATCAAGTAGTTTTTAACAGCTACAGCACGCTCTTTACTTAAAGCAAGATTTTTTGCAGCGTCACCTGAGCTGTCTGTGTGTCCAATAATTTTAACCTTTTTTCCACCAACCTTATTCAGAGCCACCGCCATTTCATCTAAGATTTGAGTTCCACTCATAGCCAAAACTGCACTGCCAGATTCAAATTCTATAATTCTGTTTTTAAGTGCTTCATCTACAATTTGCTGTTCAGCCTGATTGACAGAAAGCTGCGCATTCAAGCGATATGGTGGCGTTACTAAACTTTGGAATAAGCTTGTTGTAGGCTGAACTTCATTTGAACGCGATATTTTTCCATTAAGTTCCATTTGCGTACCACGTACAGAAAGTTTACCTTGGTGAACTTTTTTTAACTCTGGAACCACCATATTCGCAACAGATTCACTCCAACCATTTGGAGCATTAACCGCTTTAACCTTTATTTTATCAATCACTTGGTCAGCGCCATAAACACTATACATCTTGTTTAAAATGATTTGCTTACTGGCATCATTTGGAACAACACCCTCAACAATAATCGGTTCAGCCCAGACATTCACGCTCAAAACCAACGTTAAAGTCAGCAGCCATTTATTCGACTTAAATCTATGATTTATTTTCATATTTTACTAATCTATAAAAGTTTTTTTAAAAAGTTTCACAGCTTGTATTAAGCTCAATTGCCGCTCACACAAAGCTTGCTCCAGCGTTGCCAAACCGGCATTTTGCTCTAAATATGCATCAATCCAATTGGCTTGAACCAATGAAACCCAGTGATCTGAATCTAACTTTTGCGTGAAAATTTCACTTAAGGTCATAATATCTGCCCCTTGAAAGCCAAAAAGAAGTACTGGTTTTTCGCTATGTAAAATCCCTATCAGAAGCTCAGCATTTTGATTTTGAATAAAAAAACTGATTAGATTTACCCAAAAAGCTGCAATTTCATAGCAGTAGCTAGAGTTATTAATAGGTAAAATCAACACTTTAGTTAAGCGACTAGTACCATGTTGAATGACGGGCTGTAACAATAATCCGAGTCCAATCATGCTTTGTGCAAGCTCGTAACTGGTCATTCTTAGTAATTGAGCAAATGAATGTATCGTATGGTGTTCATAAAATGCCGAAACTTCGCTGTGATTAAAAACCTGTATCTCATTATTTAATTTAGATAATTTATCGAGCACGATATTGGGGTCACGTATTGAACGTACCACACGATTCTTTTGAAATAAATCTATTAAAGTTTGCTTATAGCGATATGGCGCATAAATAAGATTATCAAAACTATTTTCAACTTCTAATAAATGACTCAATACCATTGGAAATTGACGACCAGAACTATCGTGACTGGCTATCAAATTTGCCACAAGAAAATTATTTTCTTGTGGATTGGCAATAAAAAAGTCTAATGAAGGTAGATTTTCATACGCTTGACTAAATCCCTCTGATTGCATGGCATGTTCTAATGCTTCAGTAATCCACTGATCAATCAGTTGAATTAAGGCATACTGGCCGCGTGTTTTTAAGAAATCACCACGTGCAGGACATTTTCCATAATATAAAGCTAAGGTCCGCAGTTCATCCATCGCAATACTCCTTACAACCTAGCCACTTTCGAGAAATCATAAACGAGGCTCCTGTATACCTGGTGTTGGAGCTTTAGGACTTGCAGCTGTTGCTGAAGGTGTGGTTTGCGCTGCCACCACACGTACGGATTTATTGGTGACAATTTGATCGACCAGTTGCATGCCATTGTAACTGCGCTGCCCGCCTACTCCACCATTGGCGTCCCCGCTGATTAAACGGAAATTGACTTTTACTGCAAGCTCTGGATTTTGCTGATTTCTCCAAATCATTTCATAGCTTCCGCCACGTTGCGTTCGCTCAGCACCGTCAATTAAACGATTAATGCCATATTCACCAGGCGCCTCAAAAATCGTATGCGTTTTCCCATCTAAATCAATGGCTGTAATACGTGCACCTGGAATTGCTCCGGCATTTGGCCATACAAAATTCACCCATTGTTGAATGCCGTTTTCATAAAGCATTCTTTGTCCATCAATATCAATGGTATAGGATAAAAACTTAGGATTTTCAATTGGGTAAAATTGAAAATTCGATTGCGCTGTACCAGTAGGTGCAGACGAAGCTTGATTTAACGCTCCTGTTGCCATGCCATTACTTGGCGCAACATAGCTTTTAAAATTCATTACAAATTGTGGATTTAAACTAATCCCTAAATCTTTCCATGTCTTAGAAGTCAAGGTATAACCACGACGAATAACCAGTGGATCAAGATACTCTTTGACATAACGCGCAATACTGCCATTTTCGCCAAGAATCTGGCTAATTTCATTGCTGGTTGCTTGCAGTGTCGCTGAAGAGTTAAAAGGATATTTTTTACTCAGGTTCGTATTGAAAGGTTGGTAGACTTGCATAACCCACAGCTTATTCATCTCATCTTGCGCTGGGAGAATTAAACTTTCAAATGATTGTGTCAGTGGCGACATCAACAGTTTTTGGAGCAGTTTTTGATCAACCTCAGACAGACCCACAGACATTTTTTCATCTACCAGCTTCTGTGTTGTATTAAAGACAGAATTTTGCTCATTAATGGTCGACTTAACCAAATTCATCGCAGATGGTCCAATATCCCCTGAGCTTTTCAAGTCATTGAATTTACTTCGGACTTGAGCTAAAGATTGCATGTATTCATCAAGCAAAGACTTATTTTGTTGGTCGTCACGCTTACGCACCAACTGATAAAACATCTGGAATTCTTTAGAAATCGGGCCTTGCGCTTGATTCATGACTTTGGCATCAAGCTGAGTTTCATCTCGTCTTAATACTTTGCGTTTAAACCAAGCCACAAAACCTGTTTGTGGCGCTGCCAGCTCTGCCATTACGACTGGATTGTCCCAACTGGTTTCTTTGGCAACGCGATCAAAAACACTTCGAATGGGTGAGTTTTCAGGCTCGCCTAAAACTTGAACGAAACTCGCCTGTTGTCCGTAATCCTTAGCTTTTGCATAATGTATCGCACCTAAAAATTTCCGCCATTCCGCAATATATTCTTTTTTATAGAGTTCTGTGAGTTGTTTACGAATTTGATCTGGGCTACCACTAAATGATAAGTCATCCGACTGTGTGCTGTTGAGTACCCAGTCTTTGGTATCTGTAGGACGTTTTGCAACTTCATCGATGGCTTGTTCAACATATTCTGACCATGCAGCATGTGTAAACATACCCGGTAATGCATAACTGCCTAAGATTGCATTTTGATTAGCATCGCCAAGCATTTGTTTTATGGTTAATGCTGGATAACGGACAGCCGCACGCATTTTTAATTCATTATAAACACGGTCTCGTGCAGGCATTCCACGAACAACAGACAAGAGAACTTGACGCGTTTGATCCACCACTAAGCTGTCTGAGCTGAGTACAGGAAATTTAGGATCGCTAGCTAAAGTCATGCTATACGACAAAATTTGCTCTGCCTTCTGGATCATTTCTCCGCGAGGCATTTGACCACGATTATTATCCAACCATGAACGCCAGAAACGTGTGACTTGATCACTTAAATGACTTGCATCCATATATTGAGTATTGCCCATCATTAAATAGGCTTTTAAAGCATTGTATGCATCTTGTGGATTTGCATCATTAGGCTCTAAATATTGCTGTGTTTTTGCAACAGGTGTCAGCTCTACATTTGCGTGGTTTGTACGCAATTTTTCTTCATTGCTTTTCACCCGCTGTAGATATTGGGCAATATTTTGTTGTGTTGGAATCAAGACGATTTGCTCAACACCCTTTAAATATTCTGTTTTTAGCTTCTCCTGCAGCTCATCTCCCTGATATAAACCAAAACCCAGCTTTAAAGGACGATCTTCTTCAAATTGGTCCAACTGCTGCATGCGTTCCTGTAAAATCAAGAGTGCACTCAGTTGTGTAGACAACTCTTGACCCGATTGCTTTTCAAGTAAAACGACTTTGTCTAAATCGGCTTGTACGTCTGCAATCAATTGTTGATTATTCCGATAAGACCACACCCATAGACTTAGAATAATAGCTACACCAAATAAAGCGGCAACAAAGGCAATATAACGCTGACGCTTTCGGCTAGGGTTAATATGTAGTTTAACGAGGTTCTTGTCTTTCAGAATAATGTCTGAAAATAAACCTTTTAAAAAATAGCCATGGTTTTGCGAAACTGAGCGCGTTGGAATGCCATTTTCATTGTCTAAACCTTTTTGCAATAAAAAGTCTTGAGCAATTTGCTCGGTCATTGGACTTTCAATAATGCCTTCTTGCAGTGCACTGGTGAAATAAAAGCCACGGAAAACAGGTTTAAATTGATAAGGGTTATCTTCAAACAGCGTGCCGATAAATGTCTTTAACGCAGGCTTTAAGCTCTTAAACTCTAAAGGAAATGTCATGACACTTGGAGAAATATTCTGCGAGTGTCGACGGCTGAGATGTGTCGTACTGACGCCTTTTAAACCGTCATATAAAATGGAATAATGTTTTTCAAACAATTCAACAGCATTATTAGCCCCATCGGTTGTATAAGGCAGTGTCGCCCCCCAAACCTGATCAAACTCACCGACTTCATAGCATTCAAAAAACTCAGTAAAGCCTGCTATCAGATCCATTTTAGAGAAGACCAAATAAACAGGTGAAAAAACCTCTAAGCGCTCAGTAAGATCTTGAATTCGTGCACGTAAATTCTTTGCCAGTTTGATCGACTTTTCTGGACTGTTACTCACTAACTCAGCAATACTGACAATCACGATCAAGCCATTGATTGGTGCTTTTGAGCGGTTTTTTTTCAAGATATTTAAAAAACCTAACCATTCAAAATGATCTTCCGCATAAACGGAATAACGACCCGCAGTATCTAATAACACGCCTTCTGTTGAAAAAAACCAGTCGCAATGACGCGTTCCACTTAATCCAGCAGAAACTGATTTTTGATGAGTTTCTTCAAAAGGAAACTTTAAACCCGAATTATAAATGGCCGAACTTTTACCTGCAGCAGGATTACCAATTACCATATACCATGGCAACTCGTAGAGTGCAGCATTGCCCTTTTTATCCCCCAGTTTTGATTTTCGAATCAACTGAATAGACTCTTTCATTTGTTGCTGAATCAAATGAAGTTCATCTTTGTTTTTTTGTTTGCCATATTCTGCATTGGTGTCATGTGCAATGGCATCGGCAAGTGCTTCACCTTGTGCTGCATGTCGACGACGTACAATGAGTAAATAAATCCCCCACAGCATCAACCCGAATACATAACAAATCATTAAAGGCCAAAAGATTTTGGCTGGAATGACGTTATACATGGCCATTAGTGCCACAAAACCCGATATAGCCATAATAGCTTTCGGGTTGCTCACATACTGCCAAACATAACCTAAGACGTTATAAAATAAAGAATTCACAATACTCTCTTATTCTTTTTTAATTTAAATGGTTGGTTCTACAGGGATATTACTGTCTTCACACGCATGTAGAAAACAATGTGTAGACATTTGATCAATGCTATAAATCATCGCCATCAACTCATCAGGCAAATGCATACTCAACATAAATCCAAATACTTTGGCCAAATGCTGCGTATGTCCAAAGCTTTGTTTGGTATGAATGAAGTGATGCGATTCAATCCCACTTCGATCGAAAATTTGGTTAAGTTTTTTCATGGTTTGAATGTCTGTAATATCATCGAGCATCAGCACAAAAGGCTGAATATCTTTAAATTGTTCTAATTGCTTCATCGGTGGGGATGCAAAATGATTGGCAAGATTGGCCTCGTTTAGCGCAATCTTGAGTTGTTTTAAGGGTTTGATATCAAGTAATGGTAAAGAAGATGATGCTAAGCACCAACTAGAAGCATATTCAGCAGGCAAGTAATGGTCGGTTAACCATGTTTTTTCATCGAGCAGTTCTTGGTCAATTTCAGAGTCTACATTCAGGATGAACGTGATTTCCTCTGACTGCTGAGAAATTTGCTCCAATAACAGCATCCAATCTTTATAAGCTGTTTCTTGACTGAAATAATGGTGTTCAAGATGAATTTGCTGCGTAATCACGCCCAGTGAACTTAAATAATCCTGTACGACATCACTGCTTTGTTCTTCATTCCAAACATGTAACATCGATTCAGGCAGCAGCATATGTATATTGATACGGTTTAATTTAGCAACCTGCTGCACATCAGGTTGTTCCTCTGGTTCATTGCTATCATATTCACTCGTAGGATCAATCCATGCCGGATGCATACGATATTCATAGGCCAATTCACTGTCATAAAATAAAGCCGATTGCTTTAAATGCTGTGAGATTTGCCACAATGTTTCTACATGTTGTTCTAGTTGATGCTCGATCAGGGCTTGGATTCGCATATGGCGTGGATGATCAACGACTTCATCATCCAGATTTGTAATGACATGGTCTAGTGCATGTATGCGATAAGATAGCATCGGTAAGCCATAGGCATTTTGTAATTGCGTATCGAGCTCTGGGCTTTTAAATTTTTTAATCTCGTCAAGAATCTCGTCATTTTCCCCAAAGGCACTATATGCAGACGATGAATAAATATTCAGGTTCAACCACTGAACTTCAACAGGTTCAGCCTGTTGGTTCTCATCATCCGGATGCTGCTCTACTTGCGCTTGTTTTTGCTGCTCTTTGCGCTTTTGGTGAGCTTTAATGGCATGATAAATAAATACCGGAGACCATAAAATTACGCACAGAATCAGTGGAAATAGAAGCAAATAATTAAGCAGGTCTGCCCCAGTTGGGTCATACTGAATGTCACGCCAGTAAAAAATGACGATTCCTGCAACAAGCAACAATAAGCTGCTTAAAGTGCCAATAAAGAGCTTAAGCATGCCCCATCCCCATCAATGTATAACAGGTTTCATGATTGTGTTCAGTCTGCATCGGCATCAAAAAAGCACCTTGTGATAAACCAATGGTCATCGTTGAACTCAGCTGAATCGGTTGAATATCTTCTTTCCTCAGGATGATTCTTAAATCCACCCCAAGTGTTGGACTGAGCCAACTCGCGAGTAATCGTTTGAGTTTTATACTCTCAGCTTGGTCGGGTAAAAATTTTAAATACTCTGTGTATGGAACCGGGCCAACTTCTATTTCAATTTTTCCATCTATTTGACGGATATTTTCTCCACAAAAGGTATTGATGCCCAATTGATTATTGCCCCCCAGTGTGCTTCTTTGTTCAGGGGACAAATGAAAAATCTCTTCCACAAATTCTTTAATCTTAAAAGGTTGCTTAAACACGCAACTCAGCATAGTTTTTAGCGCATGTGATGTATTATTTTGCCCCTGCATTAGCCCAGCGAATTCAGCAAAATAATCATCTAAGTCCTGTTGCTCATGTTGAGCACTCACATAACCATTTAATGCATGCAAAATATCGAGGTAATGGTTTTCTTGCTCAATCTCATAGCGAATCGGTAAATGGTAAGCTAAAGATGCATCCACGTATTGCGCTGTGAGCTTATGATTAAATAAACCTAAAAAATGAAGTGTTTCATTCCGTTGTATACGTGCACTTTGTTTAATTTTATTGGTATAGCTATACGGTAAGGTGCCCTGAATCCCAGTTAAACCAATCATTAAATTGGTTAAGTGAATTTTTTCTTCGTCAAGGGTTAAACTCTCAATTTCTGCATTCGGAAAGTTGAGATTCAGTGAACTATGAAACTTAAACTGCTTTGCCCAATCCCCTTCTTTTTGAGCATGGGGAGCTTCCGCATGGCGTAGTAATCGCGTGGCCTGAATAAATTCAAAAGCGTTCGGTTGTTCAACCAGTACATCAACTATAGAAGTGTCTTGCCACCAACGTTCTGCACGCATTGGTATAACTCCTGTTGAGATTGAGCATCTGAAATAACAACATCGACAAAACTGTTCATCTGGACTTTTAGATTAAAGACATGCGACAACAACTGACTAAAAATATACAGGCTATGTCCTCGAAACACTTTCGAATCAATCCCTAAATTTACTTTCAACCCTCGTATAAAGAGTGGGAATGGTTTTGCATCCACCATCTTTTGCTTTAATTCAAAATTAACCGACTGAATCGCATTAATAATAAGGTGGTTTTCTTTAAGCTGAGGCAGATTGTAGAGTTCAAGTAGTTCTTGAATATGGCTTAGAGCATCTCCCTTAGTGAGAGATAAAGTATTTAATGATAAATGCGAAATGATCCGCCATTGCTCTTTTTTATTTTGTTCAAAGTAATAGGGTTTATTCGGTCTTTTTAAAACCACAGCTCGCCGTGCTAGACTACTATCATTCAAATTTAATATATTGTTGGCTTGGCTCAATGCCTCATGGGGTAAATCACGATTGGAGCATAATAATTGCGTACTGATAAAATCAGATTTGGTTGTTTCAGGTGATAAATGTTTTGAAATAATACTATAACCTGTTTCAACATATTTATTTTGTAGCTGTGCCGAATTCAAACTATAAAAAAACTGAGTCTCATCCTTTTGATAATGACTCATCGCAAAAAATGGATAAATGTCAAAAGTAGTTTGATCTTTATTCGACTTTTCACGAATCATTTGCATTTTAGTAATCGAATAAGTTTGATAAAACTCAGGATGATGAGCATCAGTAATTAAAGGATATTCGAGTTGTTGATGATTAATTTTTTGAGGTTCAGCCTGTTTTTTAAATAAATTGATAACTGGTACGACATATAATTTAAAATTTGCGATATTCAACTCAGAATAATTTCGAATATTGACCTGATCATTTAAATTTAATTTAAGATGAATCAAAATTTCAAACTGATTTTGCTCTTTTTTTAAATGTTTTAACAAACCTAAGTTCATATTGAGGAAATTAAATTTTTCAGAAAAACAGAAATATTCCATCAACAGCCGGTATGCATGATGTGTATGTTGATCTAAGGGCAACAAACTTTCACTTTCAGCAAAACCCATGATACTAAACGGATTTGGGATGTCGATGACGCGATGACCAACCTTTAATGAAAATCCTGTACTCGACTGGAACACAGCATCCAAAACTTGTAGTGGAAAATTGGATATCGCATCCAAATAAATAGGCAAATTTTCTTTTTCTAAAATTCGATGTGCCTGATTAAAAATATTAAATCCTAAGCTAAGCGTTGCATTTTGATTTAAATGCATATGCGCACTAGGATTCGTTTTAAAATTGAGATGACTCAGTTCAATGGGTAATAACTTTAGTTCTTGTGTGGTGCTAAATTCACATTGTATACCTTTAAAACTTCTTGATTTTATTGCAGTATTTTTAGGAATAAGATGAGCTTCAGTTAATTGTTTACACTTATTTAAGTCTTCAAAACTGACCACGGTACATGCAGGAAATGGTTTGAGGTATTGAGGAAACATCACCTCAAACAAAGACCGGGTAAAGATGTCGTAACTGTCCGCCAGTTTCTTATCAATTCTTGCTGCAATTAAAGAAAAGGACTGAATTAAGCGTTCAATATGCGGATCATCTACTTGCTCTTGGTTTAAGGATAAACGCTGAGCGATTTTTGGGTATTTTTGCGAAAACTCACGGGACTGCTGCCCAAATTCTTGTAATTGTTTTTCGTAGTACGGTAATAATTCTTCAATCACAAATCAGCCCCATTAAGCTCTTGCAGAAATAACATATTGTTGTGTTGTCGGTTTGAGCAAAGCATCAAAAATGACGGGTTCATATAAAGGATGAATATTTAAATAGGCTTGAATACTCAAACACAAAGCCCCCATATTCTGCCCATCGAGCAACATTTCGACTTTGATTTGTTTTAGTCTCGGCTCATGCGCTGTAATAGACGCTGCAATCGACTGGCAAATTTTATCGCGATCGGTCGGATTCGCAGTCGATAATCCAACAAAATCAATGATTCCAAATTGAACAATGGACTTTTTTACCAACGGAAAAGCATCAATTGAATCATTAAAATTCGCCATACGACTGTTCAACAAATCTTCTAAGTCGGTCGCGACGGATTCACGTAGCTCCTGAAGAGACATCCCCAATCGGTCCTGTTCAGTGGTCGGTAGTAATCGGTCAAATAGCGTTTTTCTAAACCCATAGGGATAAAGCTGATCTAGATTCATGTTGATTAAAATCATCTCGCATAAATAAAGGCCAACGTTGGTTAGCCTTTATTTTTTCAGTTATTTTTATGCAGCGTATGATGCAGTATTGTTTGATAGAGACCATTTCTTGGTCACAGCACCTTTTTGTGTGCCATTAATATCTTGCTGGTTATACGTCCATTCCACAGCAGCATATTTCAAACCAAATCCTTCAAGCGGAACACCTTCTTCACTTACTGTTGGTGTAACACTTGAAACCAAAACATGCTTCAATTTAATTTGTAGATACTTGATGCGCTTATCGCCATTTGCGCGATAAAAATCAATTTGTACTTCATCAAAGGTATAACCCGCTGAACATGCTTCCCAAAGTTTTGGACTGGTTGCATCCAAATCTTTAACAAAAAGCATGTCTGAGTGTTCAACACGTTCTGCCGTATGACCACCAACACTTGATGATGTTGCAGACTTTGGCTGACGAATATTGTGCGACCAAGAGTTCACCTCTAACCAGCCTTGGTGCTCTGTATCACGTGACTCGCCATCGACCTTATATTTACCTCTGAACTGTACGTATATGTCTTTCATTTGTAATCTTTTCCTATTCTAAAGTTATTATGTGTTGACACTCAAATTAGCTTGAGGACTGAGGTAACTCAGTAACAAGTCGCAGTGATACTGACAACTCATCCAACTGGAAATGTGGTCTTAAGAAAACCACAGATTTGTAGTGCCCCGGTTGTGCTGGGTTCTCTACAACTTTGACAGATGCTTCACGCAGCGGATATTGTGCTTTCGCCTCTTGTGAAGCCCCGTCATCAAGCAAAATATATTGAGCCAACCACTCATTTAAAAATGTTTCAATGTTTCCAGCCGAAGCAAAGCTTCCGACTTTATCTCGCATCATGGCTTTTAAATAATGTGCAATACGTGAAACGGCCATAATGTACTGAATTTGGCTAGATAAAGCCGAGTTTGCATTGGCAGAATCGCTATTATACTTTTTAGGTTTCTGCGTCGATTGCGCACCAAAAAATGCTGCGTAATCTGTATTTTTACAGTGTACTAAAGGAATAAAGCCAAGATCACTGAGCTCTTTTTCACGACGGTCAGTGATCGCAATTTCAGTTGGACATTTAAAGACCACTTCACCATCACTAGTTTTAAAGGTATGAACAGGTAAACCTTCAACCAAACCACCACCTTCAACCCCACGAATGGCAGCACACCAACCATGCATATCAAAAGCATTGGTCAAACGCGTGCCAAAAGCATAGGCTGCATTCATCCATAAATATTCATCATGATTTTGCCCAGAGACTTCTTCCACAAAATTAAAACCTTCCGTCGCTGTACCTTCCTTAGGGTGATAAGGCAGACGACCCAATACACGCGGCATTGTTAATGCAACATAGCGCGCATCATCACTTTCTCGGAAAGAACGCCACTGAACATATTCAGCGGTTTCAAAAATTTTGGATACTTCACGCGGACGGTCAATATCCGTAAATGACTCCAATCCGAGGATGTTAGCATCTGCTGCAGAAATAAAGGGTGCATGTGCAGCTGCAGCAACATGTGAAATTTGTTCCAGCAAATACATGTCTGAAGGTGTACGATCAAACTCAAAATCGCCAATTAATGTGGCATATGGCGCACCACCAAATGACCCATATTCTTCTTCATAGATCTTTTTAAACAATGTACTTTGATCAAAGTCCGTTGCGCCTTGAAAATCCTTGATTAATTCTTTCTTCGTTGTATTCAACATACGAATCTTAATCAATGGATTAGATGGCGTTTCTTGGCAAAAGTAATATAAACCGCGCCATGTCGATTCAATTTTTTGAAATTGTTCGTCATGGATAATTTTACTGAGCTGCGTTGAAATGAGTGCATCAATTTCAGCAATACGCTTATCAATCGATAATGTCATATTTTCTGAAACAGTAATCGTCCCCGCCATCACTTCTTTAGCGAGCTCGCCAATTAAACTTTTCGCACGATCATGCTCTTCTTCATTTCGAGCAATTCGACTACGTTCAACAATTGAATCTAATAGCGTAAATTCTTCAGTGGTATCTTGAGCAACTGCAGCAGATTGGGCATTATTCATTTTCAGCCTCCACACTCATTTTACGCACTTGATCTGTATTGTGCAGAACTTGATCAAGTAGATCTTCTAAGCGCTCATTATTCGAAATTTTGTTACGCAAATCAGTCAAACGTTCACGAGCTTCCACCAGTTTTCTCAAAGGATCTACTTGCTGAACCACATTTTCAGGACGAAAATCTTCCATCGACTTAAACGTCAAATCAACAGACATACGTCCACCTTCTTCAGTCAATGTATTTTCAACTTGATAGGCTGCACGTGGTGCTAAAGACTCCATGACTTCATCAATGTTTTCCAAATCAACATTAATAAATTTTTTGTCTTTGAGCTTGGTTTTTTCTATTTCAGATGCCGCTGAGAAATCACCTAAAACACCAACAACAAATGGTAATTCCTTAATTTCTTTAGCATCACCAACTTCAACATCATAAGTCAGTTGTACCCGAGGTGGTCGAATACGCTGTAACTTTTTTTGGACGCTTTCACGTTTAGCCATATGAAAATCCTGTTTTTTATTATTTCAAAAATGAAAGTTTTTAAAGTGAATTGAAGGGATTTGTATTCGGTTTGCTCGCCACTTCTGTTGATTGTACTTTCTCAACTTTTTTGGGTTTTGCCACCTGAGCCGTTGTTTTCTTTGTGGTTTGTTTGGTTGAACTCGCAGTCTTACGCGTGGTTTTCTTTGGTGCTTTGATCACCACAGCCTTTGCATCACTCGTATCTGGCGCAGGCAAAGAATTACGAACGAGATTAGACAGCTCTTTGGCAGGCGGATAGGTTAAATCTGTAGATAAATAGCGCATTTCTTCTTGACGCATATGGTTTAACGCCGTATTTGCAATCGAAACGCCAGCTAAAAACCGAGTATCTGTTAATGATGTATGATTAATATTTCGCGCATTTAACTCTTCAACCAGTTGAAGTGCTTTATAACTTTTCCCAAGTTCTTGATATCGACTAGCAGCTTGAACCAATAATTTATTTTTTAGCTCATCATTTTTTTATTTTTACTATCGCAAATCTGTGCATATAAATTTAGTAAATCGTGATCAGTTTCACCATTTACCAATGGGTAATTTTTAATACACTTATTTTTTAAACTAATACCCTCTTCTACCGCTGCAAAAGCAAATGGTGTCACCGTTAATAAAACGAATGTAGGTAAAATTAAATAATATTTTTTCAAAACTTGCCTCAAACCTTTATGAATAAAAAATTAAAATTATTATCAGTAACTTCGATTTAAAATATACACACCCTAGGTAAATACTTTCTGCTTATATAATGCGCTTGGATTTAACAAAAATATGGCACCTAAAGTCAAGGGAAGAAATGTTACTCAAAAGTAACTGTGTTTGCTTTTTGTAATATATCTTCTTTTTTATCTAAATTTCATTTGTGTATTATGATGGCATATATATAAAATACCCGCCAAATAGCATTTATAATGGCTTGTAAAATGCTAATTTATAAATAATTTTATATTTACACTAAAAACACAGATAGCCATTGGCATATTTGTCTTGTAAAAACTTTGCTATAAAGCATGACTGAGTTACATATGAATAACCTTAAAATATTAATTAAGAAGCTATCTAATCATGCGCGTGTTGCTCTAGAGAAGTCTGCAAATAGTTGTATTAATCAACAAAATTATGAAATCGAAATTGAGCATTTTTTTCTTGAATTATTAGAACAACAAGAGCCAAATGATCTCCACTTATTAGTTGAAAAATATAAAATTTCCCATGATTTTTTAGTTAAGGATTTACAATTCAGTCTTTCCCAGTTGCCTAAAGGAAATACTCGTACCCCGATATTTGCTCAATCCATTATTCGTTTATTGGAGCAAGCGTGGTTACTTGCTTCAGCCGAACAAAATCCTGTCATTCGAACAGGTCATATTTTGGTAGCACTTTTAACAGCACCAGATTTGCATCAAATGGCATTACGCGCTTCGGGCCAATTTGAACTGTTCCCGATCGACACAATGAAGCATAAATTTTTAGACCTATGCTCAAACAGTATCGAACAAGATGCTTTACAGGAAACAGCGCCAAGCGAAAGCACTGAGCCTGCACAGCATTTGGCTAAAAACAAAACGCCAGCACTTGATCAATATACAATTAACCTGACCCAAAAGGCACAAAGTGGCCTTATCGACCCTGTTATTGGTCGTGAGTTTGAAATACGTTTAATGCTCGATATCCTAATGCGTCGACGCCAAAATAACCCCATTTTAACTGGTGAACCGGGTGTAGGAAAAACGGCTGTCGTTGAAGGTTTGGCTTTAAAAATCGTGAACAACCAAGTGCCTGATGCTTTAAAAAATGTTCAGCTGCATACGCTTGATATGGGACTATTACAAGCAGGTGCCAGTGTAAAAGGTGAATTTGAAAATCGCCTGAAACAAGTGATTCAAGAGGTTCAGTCTGCCACTCATCCTATAATTTTATTTATTGATGAAGCACATACTTTGATTGGTGCGGGAGGTCAAGCAGGCCAAAATGATGCTGCCAATCTATTAAAACCCGCACTGGCTCGTGGTGAGTTACGTACCATTGCAGCAACCACATGGGCTGAATATAAACAATATTTTGAAAAAGATGCAGCGCTCAGTCGACGCTTTCAAGTCGTTAAAGTTGAAGAACCAACCGAAAATGTCGCCATCGATATGTTACGTGCCATGCTACCAGTCATGGCCAATCATTTTAATTTAAATATTGATGATGAAGCCATCGTCACAGCCGTACACTCTTCACATCGTTATATTAGTGGCCGCCAACTCCCAGACAAAGCGATTAGCGTACTCGATACAGCCGCAGCGCGTGTAGCGCTCACTCAAAATGCACAACCTGTGAAGTTAGATCAGATACTTGCTCAACAACATAACATCAAACTTGAATATGAAATCTTAGAAAATGAACATAAAAATTTGCCGATTCATCATGAGAGATTGCACGATCTAAAGCAAAAACTAGCACAGCTTGAGTGTGAAATTGAGTACACTCAAACGCAGTGGCAAAAAGAAAGAGCGCTTGTTGAACAGATAAAACAACGCCAACAAGATACAACTGTTAACAATGCTCAAAAAGAGATTGCTGTGCTTCGTGAAGAATTAAGCACTGTACAAGGTCAAAATCCCTTAGTGTTTGAGCGAGTTAATGCACAAATCATTAATGAAATTATTTCAGACTGGACCGGTATTCCTGTTGGCAATATGGTGAACGATGAAATAAAACAGATCCTCAGCCTAGAAAGCAAACTGGCTGAGCGTGTTATGGGGCAAGACTCTGCCCTACATCAACTGGTTCAGGGAATTAAAACATCTAAAGCAAAATTGGATGATCCCAATAAACCGCAAGGCGTATTCATGTTGGTAGGGCCAAGTGGCGTCGGTAAAACCGAAACCGCACTTGCGCTGGCGAGTGAGCTTTATGGTGGAGAATCCCACCTGATCACCATTAATATGTCTGAATATCAAGAAGCACATACCGTTTCTTCTTTAAAAGGTGCCCCACCAGGATATGTGGGATATGGTCAAGGTGGTGTGCTGACTGAAGCGGTTCGCCGCAATCCTTATAGTGTGGTTTTACTGGATGAAATTGAAAAAGCACACAATGATGTTCAAGAACTCTTTTATCAAGTTTTTGACAAAGGTACACTTGAGGATGGTGAAGGTCGAATCATCGACTTTAAAAATACCACCATTATTTTGACCTCGAATGTAGGTTCGAATGCCATTATGCAGGCGTGTTTGAATCAACCGATTGAGACATGGCCAACTGCGGAAAACTTAGCAGAGCAGTTAAAACCAAGTTTATATAAACAGTTTAAACCTGCTTTTTTAGGGCGCATGCGTATCGTTCCCTATTTCCCACTGCATGATGATTTACTGATTCAAATTATCCATCATAAAATCAAGAAAATAACCTCTCGCCTTGAGAAGCAGTACCAAACCAAAGTTCAATATTCAGAGGAACTGGTAGAACTGTTATTAAGTCGCTGTACGGAAGTCGATAGCGGCGCACGGAATGTTGATCACATTTTGAATGCCAGTATATTGCCAGCTTTAGCCACAGAGATATTGATAGCTTTGGCAGCAGACTATTTGCCTAAAGTCATTCAGATCGATGTCAAAGATGATGAAATTACTTATGTTTTAGACCCTGTCGAAAAGACCACGGCTAAAAAGAAACGACATCCTGCTAAAAATAAAGCGAATCAAGTTTAATAGAATATATAGAGTGTAAAATTATGAGCTTAGAAATCGAGCCTTTATTGTCTCCTATCTCAAGCGATCAACCATGTGGACAAGACTTGTCTTTTTCCAATGAATTCCACGCTATCAAAATTGCAAAAACTCAGGATGATCCACTACTCGATCAAGGCGACTGGGTTGCTGAACCCAAGCAAGCAGACTGGCATTTCGTTGAACAAAAATCTATCGAGATTCTCACGGGAAAATCAAAAGATTTACGCTTATTGGGCTGGTTACTTGAAGCGTGGTCAAATTTATACGGATTTGAAGGTACTGCAAAAGCCCTAGAGCTTATGCATCGGACGCTAAATGAGTATTGGACACAACTTCATCCTGAAATTGAAGACGAAGATTTAGATCAACGTCTAGGTTTATTGCAAGGTTCAATTAATCATTTGATTCCACTGATTAAACAAGTCGCTATCGTGAATGTTCCTTCATTTTCACTCAGTGATTATGAAGCCTTACTGAGACAAAAAAACCATTTGTTGAAACAAGTCGAAAGTTATACAGATGATACCAATAGCTCTCAGATTTTAGAACAATTTGAGCAGAGCTTGTTCAATACATCAAAATCATTTCAATATCAGAACTATCAACATTTTTCGGCGATTCTGGCTGAATGGTCAATTTTGAAAAGTGTATTAGATACCTTAATGGGCTTAGATGCACCAAGCTTTGCTGCTATTGATACTCAGCTTGAAAACATCCACACCAGTTTAAAAAAGCTCTATAAAACCGATGTTTTTACCCAACCTGTAATGGCGACACAAACGTCTGAGTCTTCTGCTGCCAGAACGATAACAACACAGGCACTTTCATTTACCCAGCACAAAGAACAAGAGATTGACATGAACACCGTCCATCCATCCAAAGGCTTTCAGGTTCAACCGCAAAATCACTTGGCAAACCGTGAACAAGCCATGCGGGTATTACAAGAAATTTCTGACTATTTCCAAGCCAATGAACCGCATAGTCCCGTAAGCTATATGTTACAGAAAACCATCAAGTGGAGTCAGATGCCACTACATGAATGGTTAAATCAAGTCATTAAAAACGAAAATCCACTGCATAACGTCCAAGAACTACTGGGCGTGCAACAAGCAAATGAATCAAGCGACTGGTAATCTAAATGTTTAAAGCAGAAAAAATACTTTGGGGTGAAGGTCTATTTTTACGTCCTCAACATTTTCAATTACAAGATGCGTATCATGAACAACGTCTGAATCATACCATTCGTTCCACGATTCCATTTGCCTATGGCATTCAAAATATTCAATTTGATGAAGCCCAGTTACACACACATATCTTGGCACTCGAAAGTATTAGTATGATTTGGCAAGATGGCGAAATTTATCAGGCGCCAACACGTGATTTGCTGCCAGAGCCAGTGTTATTAGATGAACTGAATTTACGTGGCGAAATCCTGGTTTATTTAGCCTTGCCGATTGTACAAGCCAATAAGAAAAATGTGAGCGCTGAAAATAGTACACAGTTTGGTCGCTACCACTCTTATCTGACCTCAACCCACGATTTATTTACAGATGCAACTGCAGCAGATATCACCTTATTGCGCCGCCGTGCAGAGTTTCGCTTGTTAGAGGCGAACGTAGAACCGAATCAAGAACTGGATGGTTTTTTGTATTTAGCTTTAGCAAAAATTAAACGTCAAAGCTCAGGTCAATTTGAATTTGATCGTCATTTTATTCCGCCTATCTTGCATATTGAATCTTCTGAAAATCTTATCTCGAGTTTGAAACGCAGTTTAAATGTCATCAAAGCGAAAATTAAGACCATTCAAAGTAATAATCGAGAAAATGAGCAAAAACTGATTGAGTTTCGCTCTGGCGACATTGTGTCATTTTGGTTGGTCAATGCACTCAACACAGCACACGCGACGTTGAATCATTTATTGCAATATCCGCATATCCATCCAGAGCGACTGTTTTTTGAATTATTACGTTTAATAGGCTCATTACTGACCTTTTCAACGGCTCATGAGGTTGATCATTTACCTCGCTATCAACACCATAATTTACAAGAAAGTTTTAGTCAGCTCGATGTCATTCTACGTGAGTTATTAGATACGATTATTTCAAACCGCTACATCAGTATCCAATTGAAAGAAACACGACCATCTTATTGGTTAGGCAGTTTAGAGTCAGACAAAATTACTCGAGATTCAAGACTTTACTTGGCTGTTTCTAGCAGCATGATGCAAAGTCACGAACTAATTCAATTGGTTCCGTTACGATTTAAAGTGGGCAATACCGTAGATGTTGAACAACGCGTCATCGCCGCACTACCTGCAGTTCCTTTGCATCATTTAATGCAGGTTCCAACCGCTATTCCAGTACGATCTGGTGTGAGTTACTTTGAAATTGAACCAAATAATGACTTATACCAACGCATGTTGGATGCCGAGTCGATTTGTATTTATATTCCAGCGGGTTTCCAAGATATTGCTGTTGAATTGATTGCTGTGATGAATGGCTAAGGAAATGAATCATGAATAATGCCCCTTCACTTTTTGATGATGGACAAATTGGAACTGGTTCAATTTCTCAGCCCATGACCGCCAAAGCCACCAGCACAACCAACTTGGTAGACTTACTCCATGACGGGTTTTATATTGTATTTTTATTGAAAAACAAATATATACCGAGTAGTTCGACTGAATTTCGCGAAAAAATCATTGCCCTACTCAACCGTTTTGAAAACCAAGCCCGAAAATTACAATTTTCATCCGATGACATTCAAGATGCTAAATATGCTTACTGTGCATTATTAGATGAAACCATTGTGACTCAGCAAGATGCAAAATTTTTCGAGCTCCAAAATAGTTGGTTAATCAGTCCCTTACAGCTTAGTTTATTTGGCTCACAACTTGCGGGTTATCGTTTTTTCGAAATTTTAGAAGAGTTACGCCGTAAAGGAAATAGTCGATTAGCCGCACTTGAAGTTTATCATTACTGCATGCTTCTGGGTTTTCATGGTAGATATCGTATTGAATCTATAGAAAATTTAAACCATTTGGTGGCACGTGTGGGCGATGAAATTGATTATTTGAAAGGGAAAAAGGCGGCCTTTTCCCCTTTTGCATCGCTCCCAGATCAAATTAAACACATGATTCACCGTGAGCTTCCTTTTTACTGGATTTTACTTTTTCTAATCGTATTCGCGCTCTTATCCTTTGCAGGCTTGCGTTATATGTTATCAAAGCAAAGTACGAATTCTTTGGCCACATATGAAAATGTCATTTCTACGCCAACAGAACAGGCACATATTACTATTCATTTACCCTAAGAACTAACTCCATGGCTCATGAAAAACAGACTTCAGTCAAAATTTTGACGTCTACAAAAAAGAAAAATATTTCACCTATGCTCTATGCATTTGGTGGTTTTTTGAGTGGTGTCTTATTAATGGCTACTCTTGGTTTTACTTACTTTTTTACACAACAAAAAAATGATTTAATACAGGTTAGTCAAAGTTCTAGCGTCGATGTCACTGAACCCTCAGTCGATAATGAAGCCCCGACGCGGGAACCCGAAGCTATTTTTGAAACGACTAAAGTCATCCCTTCTAAAAGTGTTCAACCTTCAAATGTAACTGAGCCGCCTTCTGATTTTCCTCAACCCAAAGAAGATGAATTAAGCAAAGCATTTCTTCGTCCAGCTGAAACAGTTTCTGCACCATCGATGAAGAGTGCTAGTTCACAGCCCTTACCAAAAGAAAATAAGAAACAAAACTCGTCAACGCAAAGTTCGGCCGCACCGAAAGATAAAAATCACGACAAAGTAGCCAAAGCAGAACAGGCAGTGGAAAAATCCGAAGAATCTCCCACAGGGAGTGTACAAACCAAGATTACAACTCGTACCGTCGAAGCCCCAATTCCAGCTACTATCAGACTATGATTTATGCTCTTTTTTCGCTTTTTCTAATCTTGTCACTAGGGCTAGGTTTAGCACTGTCCTATGAACTCAGAGTAAAATTAGCAGGCTTTTTTGTCGGGTTAATTCCTCAAGGAAAAAAAAGATTTCAATCCGCTCGTCATTTTGCACAGCATATAAATCATGCTGCTGCGCCCGAGCAATTGCAGTCGCATTGGCATATTCAGCAGTGGTGGATATTGGTTGCAGGTCTATTTCTATTTGCCAGCATCTTAATGTTTGCTTTTACCAGTCCAGTCACACCCACTAAAATCGAAGCCGATTATTTAAAACAATCGGATCCACAAATTTATGCCCTACTTGATGGACAAATTTTGTCCCCACCACCAGAGATCGAAGAATCCTTAGTTGCGGCGGCCATAGTTGAAGCAAGTCTGCTTGAGCAAGCGGATCTTAATAATAATTCTATTCAAGCCAGTGCTTTGAATTACGATCCAAGTATTCAGGATGTACATTCAACTCATTCACATGACAATTTAGCAACGGCTGATCGTAAGTGGCACAAAATGAACCCACGCTATAAACAACGTTTACTGATGGTATTTAAAATAATGCGTGAGCAACATGGATATGAACTGGTTTTACTGGAAGGCTATCGTAGCCCGCAGCGTCAGAATTCTTTAGCCAGCAATAAAAATACGACTTTGGCACGGGGTTATCAGAGTTATCACCAATTTGGATTGGCGGCGGATGTCGCATTTAAGCGGGATGGAAAAGTCGTTATTTCTGAACGAGATCCATGGGCGATGCGTGGCTATCAGCTCTATGGTGAAGTTGCAGAATCTGTAGGTTTAACTTGGGGCGGGCGTTGGAAGTCGATCCAAGACTATGGCCATACTGAATATCGAATGCCGAATTTAAAGAAAACTGCGGAAATGGCTGAAAAGCTGACCTCTGAAGGACAACTTTCAGCTGCGAATTTGAGTTAATCAGGTTGAAGGCTGACTCAAATATTGGGTAATGATTTGCAGAACTTGCGCAGTTTTCTCTGCATGTAACCAGTGTCCAGCATCTGCCACCGTCTGAATCTGGGCTTGAGAAAACTGCGATTGGATAGCTTCTATATATTCTGGCTTTTCTACATAAGGTGAGTTTCCACCACGTATAAACAATGCAGTCTTATGCCATGTCTCTATATTTTCCCATGACAGAATTTGGGCATAGTTCTGATATAGTGCGTCTACATTAAACAACCACTTTCCTTTGCTAAAAGATTTTAATAGAAACTGAATTACCATTTCTTCTTTGAGATATTCACGCATGATTTCTATGGCTTGCTGACGTGTTTCAATATGTGCTTTTTGTACGGCAAAGAGCGCTTTAAAAATCTGCTCATGATGATTTTCTTTATAAGCAATAGGCGTAATATCCAACACCACCAGTTGATCTAGTCGATCTCCTGCGAGTTCGGTCACTTTCATCACCAGCTTTCCACCCATCGAATGCCCGATCAAAGAAAAGTATTCGATGTTGAGTTCATCTAAAGTTTCAATTAGATCAGCTGCCATAACCTCATAATTCATCACATTTGAATGTGACGATAACCCATGATTACGTACATCTACCTGTAATACATGGTGGCTTGAATAAAACTCCCGTGCCAACATCCCTAAATTGCTTAAACTGCCAAATAAACCATGGACAAAGACCAATGTTTTTGTAGGCGCCTGCTCATTTTGATGAAATTGATGATTTAGGATCATATGAAACTTACTTTATTTGATTGCTATAGATATTGAATTTTTAATGGAAATAAATCAAATGACTTTTTATATTGAGCTCAATTTTGCTTAGGCTAAATTTAAAGGCATGATGTACATATCTGTTTAATATCAGATTAGATTTTTGAATCAGATTTTATGCAAGTGAAAAGATGCCGAATGCCTTAAGTCTTGCTACTTTTCTATTTTAAAAATAATTCAGCGGAATTTTTAAGTAAGAAATACCATTGTCTTCTGGTTGAGGGAACTTGCCTGCAAACATATTGATTTGAATTGCGGGTAATATCAATTTTGGCATGCTTAACATTGCATCACGGCGGTTTCGCATCTCGACAAAATCGACCCTTTCCGTTGTAGTATTGATATGAATGTTTTTATGCTTTTGCGAATATACCGATGTTTCATATTGGTATTGATCACGACTTTCGGGTAAGTAGTCATGGCATAAGAACATCCTCATTTGATCTGGCAATGTATACAAAGTCTTCACCGAGTCAAATAAAACCGCCGCACTCCCCTTTGGGAAATCACAACGTGCTGTTCCATAGTCAGGCATAAACAACGTGTCCCCCACAAAAACAGTATCACCAATGACATAACTGAGACACGCTGGTGTATGCCCTGGTGTCGGAATATTATAAGCTTCTATGTTGCCTATCAAAAATATCTCATGATCTGCAAAAAGATAATCAAATGACTGGGTGGCATTTAAACTCTTAATATCTAAATGATAAATCTCACCAAAAGTTTGTTGTACGATCTCGATCTTATAACTAATCGCAATTTTTCCGCCTAGTTTTTGCTTTAAGTACTGCGCAGCACTTAAATGATCTGCATGTACGTGTGTTTCTAAAATCCAGTCTACGCTTAGGCTATTTTCCTGAATATAAGCAATGATTAAATCGGCCTGCTCTGTTTTGGTCGTTGCCGATGCTGCATCATAGTCCAACACACTATCAATCACGGCGCAACACTGGGTTTCTGGATCGCTCACCACATAACTAAACGTGTTGCTCACTGAATCAAAGAATGCTTTTACTTGCGCGGTTTGCTTCATGGCATTTTCTCCATCACTTTACGATGTAGCAGCACACCGACGAACATCGCAATTATAAAATAGATCGCTTGATAATAGCCCAGTCCAATCAAAGTAAAGCTCGGCGCAGGACAAATTCCCGCAATTCCCCAGCCTATACCAAATAGCAAACTTCCCAAGATCAGTTTTCTGTCGATTTTCGTATTTTTAGGAAGTTGTATGGCTTCACCATAAACCGTTTGTGGATGTGGCTGACGTACAGCTTTTTGAAAAGGAATAAATGCAATCGCAATTGCACCCATCATCACAAAAGCTAAACTGGCATCCCAGTGCCCAAAAATATCTAAAAAGCCAATCACCTTCGCAGGATTCGACATTCCTGAAAGCATGAGCCCAGTTGAAAATAATCCACCCCAAATGAATGCCCAAACATTTTTCATTTTTAGATTGCTCCAGGCATATGACGGACAACATACACAGTGATAAAGCCTGCGAACATAAAACTCATTGTAGCGATGATTGAACGTTTGGATAAGCGGCTGATACCACAAATACCATGCCCACTGGTACAACCAGAACCTAATCGCGTTCCAAAACCTACCAATACGCCCGCAATGATTAACATGAGAGGTGTAGCTTCAATATAGATTTCTGGCTGAACAAAAGCTGCGTATATAAACGGAACAATAAACAGCCCCAATAAGAACCACAGTGCAGGCGTATTTATGATCCCTCTTAAGTTTAAAACTTGTGAGACCAGACCACTGATTCCCGCAATCCGCCCATTGGTATATAAATATCCAACGGCGGAGATGCCGAGTAATATCCCACCTATAAAAGACCACGCAAAATCATGCATTGGTAAGCACCCTAAAACAATATATATTTTTATAATATATTTAATTAAAAAATAATCAAGCCCCCTTTCTATCTATCGATGCTATGCACGTCTATGACCACTGTTTACGGGCACTTGCATCTAGATTTAGATATTTGAATGGTTACTATCTGTTCGTTATCGAAGCTTTTAGTCTTTTAGTCTTTTAGTCTTTTAGATAACACCTTAAAGCATTTCTTTTACATAGTTATTCTTCACAATAACGTAAAAAGCTTGAATATATCCCCGAGAGATTTTGTATTCAGGCCTTTTTTAGATTAGAAATACTTAACTTCTCTCGTTTTATTTCATTATAGTTTTCATTTAAGAAACTGAATAGAGTTATGGGTACATCTCTACATCATGAGTATTATTCTGGGTTTATAAAACACATTCGCGACTTTTGAATATTTTTTTTATGCGGGCAGACACATGAAAAAGGATAAAATAATATGCTCTTTTTCTGAGCAGTTTATTGAAATTCTGATAATACCCGTTCTGCAAACCATCTTGGGAGCTTAGACACTGCGGCATTCATCTTTAGGGTTTCAGCTGCTTCAATTTCAGCAAGAAAAGACGCTTGTATACCGTCAGAAGAATTATCAAACAAGTAGGCTCGATCACAGCACTCTATGGCTTTCATGAGCAGATCCATACTACGGTAATAACGTTCAATAATTTTCTGCTCAGGAACAGGATGACCACCCACACTGACGCGATACTTGACCCGAGCAATATTGATTTGTGGATCCACTGTTGAGACATAATATAGATAGGTTTTATAACCCTGACGCTTCGCTTCTCGGAGAAACTCAACTTTAGAGATATGTGACATGACCGTCTCAAAAGTAAAACTGACTTTTAAGCGCAGAAACTCAAGCCGGATATAGTCAATAATGCGTGCAGAGAGATAAGAATCAATTTCTTCGGTTTTAAACTCGATCTTCCATTCATCTAGCACAATTGGTTCATGCGCAAGTAAGGCCACGAACTGTGCCGCTTGAGGACGCTTCTTACTTTTTAGAAAAGTGACCAACTCTGAAGCTTTTAAGGAAGGATGATAATGCAATAAATCAATGCGTTGACTCTGTCTTAAGTTTTGTTCCAGTTCATCTGCATTTAAATATGCCCCAATATGTTGGGGCAAGAGGTAATCTTTAACAGTGCTTTTACCAGAACCATTCGGCCCTGCAAACATTCTTATTCTAGGTTGTCGAGGTGGCATATCAATCTATACGGTCGCGTGTTTCTTTTTACGTGTCAGTGTCGGTAAAACGCCTACATCGACATAAGCATGACTTAAGTCTTGTAAAACAGTTTCATTGCCATGAATATCGCGTTCAACCAACTGTTCAGCTTTTGCATAAACTACAGACGAACGAGTGGTTGCTTTTTGAAAAGCATCATGAAAAGCATGAATGGCAAGTTTAGGAATCATATCATCCTCATATTTGCCTACTTTAATGTCGGTATAAGCTGCCATACACCAACTCCTACTCAAACGATGGTTGATTTTTATTTATCTTAACACAATCGAGGACATTGTCTATTTATACAGCATCCTGAAACAATAAATTAGATCTTAATATCTACACTAATTTCATGCTGTCTTATTCGGTTACTTTACTTTTTAATCGTTTCGTATCTTCAACTTTTAAAGCTTTCGCCGTTGGGCAGAAGGCACTTTCATTCATCCCTGCATCGGTCAGGCTTTTTTCTTGCTGCTCAAGGTAACGGTTGGCCACCATCAGCATCACTGAAGCGGTACTTAACTCAATATTGGCTTTAGATAGCGCAGCAATTTGATGATATGCATCCATACGCTGACAAAATGCGGTTTTCATTTCTGTTGCTGTCGCTGGATTATCTTTTGCATCTAAAACGGTTTTAGTTGAATTCACAGTTGCTGTATATTCAGCCATCTTCTGATCATACTGTGCCTGAGTTAGCTTCGTTGTTTCTGCATAACTCAGGGTTGATAGAAATGATGATAAAAATAACGAAAGGCGAAGCAACGTCCATGTTTGTTTTTTCATGTATTAAGACTCATCGCCTTCTTTCCATACGTCTTCATAGTCATCGCCATCAATCATAAAACGATAACCTTCACTTAAAGCCAAGTATGGAAGTACGTCAGGCAAGATATCTTGTAACTCACGTACAGTCATGGTTGTAAAAAAGTCTTGTCCTTCACCTAATTCACCACCATAGATGAACCAAGCGACATTCTCTTCAGTTTCTGGCTTTTTACGTAAACCGACAATGGGCTCTTGATTTAAAGTCTGTACAGCAACAGCAACGACATCATCACCTTTTACTTCAACATAGGCGGAGTCAAATTCTTCACACAGTAGTTTTTGTTCTGCAATCAATTCATTCAATGCAGATTGTTGTGACTTTTGTGCCATGCGATGCTGCCCCTTTTGAGCGTCAATCTATCGATAGCGCATTTTAAAACATATTTAGGTCAAAGGCTGTTTTTATTTAAACAATTAGCACACAGGTGAACACTCAATATCACTACAAATGTGGCATTCATTTTGCTTAACAGTATTACGTTTTATAAAAAAAGTAATATCGGGGCTAAGCAACTATGGGTTATGTCGCGCGAGAACTCAGTCCTCAAAGCAAAATATTGCTGGGCTTTGGATCATTTCTAATACCAATCCTCATTTGGTGTGCTGTGAGTTATTTGCCCTTTATTTGGCATCCTCAGGTACAAATCACCAACTCTGGCAGTGTCTCTTTTTTACAAGTCGGTAGCCGTGTAGACAAAAGTGTGTTCTATGCCGAAGCACAAAATGCCGTCAATACAGGCACTGAACCGCCACAAGGTAATTTGGTCAATCCCATTTATTTACCAGCACCTCATCAAGTTGCGACAGCCTTAGTGACGGCATTTACGACACCACCAGCTCAAGCCGATGCGCCATGGTTTCATCAAAGTCTTTGGCACAGTATCAAAATTGTATTCAGTGCTTTCTTTATTGCATCACTCGTGGGTATTCCGTTGGGAATTTTATGTGGTTTTTCCAACAAAATTTCCCAGCTCACTGAACCCTTTGTTGAGTTCTTTCGCTACTTACCTGCACCTGCCTTTGGTGCACTGGCTGTTGCCATATTAGGCATTAATGATGCACCAAAGATTGCCATCATCGTGATTGGGACGCTGTTTCAGCAAATTCTGATTATTGCCAATACTACGCGTATGGTAGACCGCGGGCTGATTGAAGCGGGTTATACCCTAGGGACGAATAAAGCAAAAAGTCTATTTCACGTGGTCATTCCAGCGGCGTTACCCGATATTTACCGTGATTTACGTGTCTTGCTGGGCTGGGCTTGGACCTACTTAATTGTCTCTGAACTAATTGGCACCACCACGGGGATCACTTGGTTTATTACCCAGCAAGCACGCTACCAGAACTTTGACAATGTCTATGCTGCGATTTTGATTATTGGCGTAATTGGCTTGGTCTGTGATGTGATTTTAATGAAGCTCGGACAACATCTGTTTAAATGGAAAGCGGGAGCAAAATAATGAAAACCACAGATATAAGAACGACGGAATTCAATGCTCGTCAGTATTTTGATCACATTTATCAACGTCCTGTCATTTTAGAAGCCAAACAACTTAGTCAAGTTTTTCAGCATGGTAAAAACTCACGCACGATTTTAAATCAGCTCGATTTGAAAATTCATAAGCGAGAGTTTATTTGTGTGATTGGCCCGTCTGGTTGTGGAAAATCGACCTTTAGTCGTGTTGTTGCGGGTCTAGACCCTTATAGCAGTGGCGAATTGCTAGTAGATGGACAGCCCATTTCAGGCCCTAGTCCAGAGCGAGGCATGGTGTTTCAAGGCTATACCTTATTTCCTTGGAAATCGGTTAAAGAAAATGTGATGTTTGGTCCACTGATGAAAGGTGCAAGTCATTCCTCAGCTGAAGCGGCTGCACGAGAATGGATCAATATTATTGGCTTAGAGAAGTATGAAAACCAATATCCGCATCAACTGTCTGGCGGGATGAAGCAACGTGTTGCGATTGCCCGTGCTTTAGTCAATGAACCGAAAATTTTACTGATGGATGAACCTTTCGGTGCGCTTGACCCGCATACCCGTCAAAAAATGCAAAAACACCTGATGGACCTATGGCAAAACATTGATATCACCATCATCTTTGTAACCCATGATATGGATGAGGCTATTTTACTGGCTGATCGTATCGTCGCGCTTAAAGCCAATCCTGGGGAAGTTAAAGAAATTATTGAAGTGGATTTACCCCGTCCACGAAACACTGAACTGATGTCCAGCCCTGCCTTTAAGCAACTTAGAGAACGGGTCGATTTCTTAGTACATGCACAAGAAGAAGAACTCGATCCAGCACTGGAAGATTTACCCAAAATTCCACGTATGACCCAAGTTAGTACGCATAAATAATTCATTGATCTAGCCTGAGGGACGACCCTTAGGTTTTATGCACTGTTGGACGGCCAACACGAGGATTTTACCATGCAAGATAAATATGTCCTTCCACTGGTGGATATCAGCCTTTTAAATAGCCCAAATCTAGATGACCGTATGCAAGTTGCTCAAGCGCTTGATCAGGCTTGTAAAGAAGTTGGTTTTCTCTACCTCAAAGGTGATCAATTTCAACCTGCATTATTTGCACAGTTATGTGACATCGCGGAGCATTATTTTGCCCAAGATGACGCACTCAAAATGCAAAATTATATTGGCAAATCGGTGAACCATAGTGGCTATGTGCCTATAGGTGAAGAACGGTTTTCAAGTAACAGCTACGATTTAAAAGAATCTTATGATGTGAATTATGACTATCAAGGATCTGCACTAAATTTCCCCTTACTTGGCCCGACGCAATGGCCAGATGATCCCGCATTTAAACGCCATGTCTCACAGTACTATCAGCACTTAAAAGCCATTGGTCATCAACTGTTTCGCAATTTTGCGCTGGCTTTAGAGCAAAAAGAAGACTTTTTTGATGTGCATATTCAACATGCACCCAGTCAGTTACGCCTCATTCACTATCCATATAACCCTCAAGCGACAGATGCAGAAGGCATCGGGGCACATACCGACTATGAGTGCTTTACTTTATTACTACCCACAGCACCCGGTTTACAAGTCCTCACTAAGCAAGGTGAGTGGATTGATATTCCTCTGCTTGAAAATACCTTGGTGATGAACATTGGTGACATGATGGAAATCTTGTCCAATGGCAAATATTTAGCCACCAAGCATCGGGTCAAAAAAGTCCAACAAGAACGCTACTCCTTCCCTTTATTTTTTTCTTGTGACTATGACTATGTCATCCAACCGATTAATACAAATGAGCCAGCTAAATATGCGCCACTGGCAGGTGGAGAACATTTGTTTAATCAAACGGCTCAAACCTTTCATTATTTAAAACAACGTGTAGCCAGTGGTGAGTTGGTCTTAAAGAATGCCGTTCCGCTTTATTCTTTTGGTCTGACTGAGTCAAACATGGAGTACACCCCATGAATTTATTCGAAACTTTAAGTCAACTAAAACCTCTCACAGCAGCTTCTGGCAGTGTGCCAACCTATTTAATAGGCGCATTTCGGCGTAAGAGTATTAGCTTTTACAATGGTTTAACCGATGAAAATACGATTGTGTATTGGTTTCAGTCCAAGAGCTTCACCATTGACCTACGTCTCAAATCTGCAACAGATACACCTATCACAGAGCGTCAAGCATGGGTCGGTTATACGCATTGGGATGCACAAAATGCATCACTGTCATGGGAGCTAAGTAGTAATTATCAGAACCATACCCAGTGGCCTGAGCCTGCAACCCTGCATAGCATTGGCAATTGTATTTTGGAGTTTTCACCCAGTAATGCCTATGTTGAAGACTGGCGTCAACAAGCCAGTATAGGTTTATTTTTAGGACTACGCTTAGTCAAAGCCGTACATGTTGCCACGCAGCAAGAAATTTCACTCGATGGCGGTCTCATCATCTGCGGTGAGCATATGGCATATGCACAGTCACGTTTACCCCATATTCAACAGAATATAGACGCGTTAGGGGTTCTTTCTTATGTGGAGCAAAGTCCTTCTGACTTAAATCAAATTGAAAGCTATGAAGTATCAGTTTCAACTCAGGATCAGCTCATTCAATATTCAAGCTGCACCCAAATGACTCAACAACAACTCATCCTAGATGGTTTTGAAGTCGTTGATGCTGGAACCCTCATACAGCGTAAATTGATCGATGGCGAAGCATATCAGTTGGTGTTTGTCGTGGATGTGTATGAACCTGAATACGCTTTTCAAAATGTAACATCTACCACGGCGGACAGTCAGGATTGGCTGAAACAAGAACAAGATCACCTCATGCATCATGCAACCGTGGTTGCGTAAGGGAGCTTTAATAAACTATGGCTTTTCTCTATTTATTGATCGCCGTGATTGCAGAAGTCCTCGCGACTTCTGCATTAAAAGCGACCAATGGTTTCACTGCACCTTTACCTATTGTTTTAACTATTATTGGTTATGCGATTGCGCTCTTTTTCTTAGGTCTAACGTTTAAATCCATCCCTATGGGGCTAGCTTATGCACTGTGGTCAGGTGCAGGCATTATCCTGATCTCTACAGTCGGTTGGATTTATTTTAAACAGCAGCTCGACTTTGCCGCAGTTGTTGGTTTAAGTTTTATGATTATCGGCATCGTGATTATTCATGTGTTTTCTAAAAGTACGCATTTATAAATACATGCCTTAAAATCTACTCTTTATTTAACATTAGATCTTTCTTTGCTTTTTAAACACACTCATACAAAAAAGCCCAAGTTAACTTGGGCTTTTAGTTTCTACGAAATCTTACTTTAACTCTTCAACCAAAGCTGGGTAAATTGCACCATCAACATCCATTTCTGTTTTATAAATGCCATTTTCAACGTTGAATTTGTTTACGTGGTAGCTTGAGCCATAAATCGAGTCAAAACCTGAACCTTTCTTAAATACGATTTTATTGGCTGCCAAATCGAGTAAATGCGTCCCGCCAATAAATTGTTCATATTGTTTCGGATCAACGCCAACACGGTTAGACATAATTTTCACGGCGTCTTCATGTGTTGCAGGGTCATTAATATATTTGACTGTTTTATCCCACACTTGGATCATCTTTTTCCAATCTTCTTTATTGGCAGAAAGATGGCTCATATTTACAGTCAGCGTGTCATAAATTAAACCTGGCTTATCTTTAGAACTATAAATAATTTTAGACCCTGCAACAGACTTCAACGCTTGATTGGCTACAGGTTGCCAGACCGCAATTGCAGCAATATCTGGACTGGCAAAAACTTGTGGAAGCTCATTGGTCATAGAATTGACCAATTTAATGTCACTGGTCTTAATTTTTGCATCTGTCAGTGCTGTACTTAGCAATAGATGGTCAACCAAGCCTTTTTCAGTAGCAATACTTTTGCCTTTTAAATCGGCAATGCTGTTAATTCCATCTTTTGCGATAATCACGTCATTACCTGCGGAATAGTCTGTCGCCATAATCATGACACCTTGAGTGCCCCCAGAGGCTGTGACTAGATTATCTCCATTGGTCACCAGTACTGCATCTAGCTGATTGGCTGCAAAAGCAGAAAGTGATGATGAATAATCAAACCATTTAAACTCAACATTCAACCCTGCTTCTTTTAGCCAACCTTTTTCAATTGCCACTTGCCATGCAACAAAACCCGGCCAATCACTGTAGCCAATCGTGATGTTTTTGGTGGCTGTGCTCTCAGATGCACTGTTTTTTGTTTCAGGAATTTTGGCGGTGTTATCACAACCTGCCAATAAAATAGTCGAAACAATAGAAACTGATAAGAACGCTTTTTTAATCATGATGCAATTTTCCCGATGCTGTAAATGTTTAAACTTGCTATGTATAGAGTGAGTCATTGAGGGCGGTGAACATGGTCACGATTTCAACGCGCTCTGTTTTTCATTTTGTGGAATCGGCGGCATCACTGCATCCATCAGCTCCAAATGCCCTTTGATCACACCTTTCAAAGCAATGAATTGCTGGCTTAATGCTTTTAACTCTGTAGTTAAGCCCTGCAAAATCATCACTTCTAGAATTTTTTGCTCATCTAACTGAATATGCAGTGAACTGACCACTTGTTCTAAAAACTGTTGCTGCAAGTCCAGCAATTGGACTCTAAGTGGCGTGACACTGGCGTCATAGAGCAAGGTAAATGTCCCCACCATTACGGCGTTACGTTGCTCCTGATCCGCAATTAAATGTTTATTGATCATGTCGACAATCGCTTGAGAACGGCTTTCATAGTGCTGATCAACAATTTTCTGATCCAATGCATCGACAGTTAATTCAGGCACAGTGATGCTGATCCGTGCCAATTTATGTTTCGGCACGTGCTTATCCTTTTTTTGGTGGGTCTTGCTTGATATAAATGCCCGCTCTAGCACTTAAGATGGCAACCACGAGCTGTTTAAATACAGTGAAGAATGCATTTAAGTCATCTTTAAATTGTTTAGACATTTGCTGCTCCTTTCGGTATTACCAAAAAAGGTTTTTGTAATACCTAGAACTAAGCAGAATACATGCCAATTTTTTTGATTAGACTGACAGCAACAGCGCATCAAAAAGTTTATTTTTTGTGCAAAATGTATTTATATTTTTAAAATTGATACATCAAAGTGCATTTCGGGCTATTCAGCTTTAGTTTTCATCCGTCAAAGGTCCAATGTTTACATCCCTATAGGCAAAACACCTTTTGGAAGTGAAATCTTATGTCCTCGCAAGTTTTAGTTTTCTCTCACTTATAAGCAAAAAAAATCGCCAGATGGCGATTTTTTCTTTTATTGATAAACTTTTTGGAACTCACCCAAAATTGGAGCTGAGACGCCATCTTTATACACATATCGAGAGATAATACCTCTATCCGTATAAATATCCATCTTGATCGAATCCGTTCCCTTTAACTTACTCATCAAATTTACAGGCGCTAAAATATAATTGGTCGAACGGTTGGCACCTAACACATGATCATGCTCAGTTGGCCCTGTGACAGCAAAAGTTTGAAAGTCTTTCTCATTTGTAAACTCAACTTTATGAATCTCATATTTATTGTAAGTACTGCTCAAATGAATTTTTAACTTAAGCAGCTCTTTGTTCGATTCATTCCAGCTCACAGTGACCACTGGACAAAGCTCATTCTGCGCACAAATGAGTAAACCTGTGGTCCCCACATTTTGACGACTTGGGTCTGTAGAGGTGGTCGCACAACCTGAAAGCAACATCGCCCCCAAACTCATGAGTAGCCATTTTTTTGGCGATACGTTCGTTATCATTATATTTACTCCCAGAAACTTAAAAGGCTTTGAAATTCTAAAATGAAGCTTTGATTTTTCCCAGTCCCTATTTTTGACGAATCTGCACCTAAATCAAGCTTTTTCGTTCATTCAGTTTATAAATTTTAAAATTTATATCTCTTTATACAAATATGAAAGAAAAGAACCCCACTGAAAAGCTCGCTACTAACCAAGCACATGTATTCTTTCTAATATGCAATCTAGGCAAGCACTACCGCGCTTATACCTGTATATCAAACGAACGACTAAAAACTTTTCAAATTATATGCAAATGAATACTCAACTTTGCAAGCCTATCAAAACAGATGACAGAACATGACGAAGGGAATCGACATCCTTTATACTGGTGCTAAAAGCTCACCAAATACATAGCCGCCGATGAAATTCTTTAGTTGCGCATCCTGTCAAAACCAAGTCTTTTTTGCCAACTCACAATGTGTGAGCTGCCAAACTACACTCGGTTATATTGCATCAGAAAAAGATATGGGGAGCTTTGAACAGCATAACCCTGTTCTTTGGTTAGCGCTAAATGAAAAATACCAGACGAAGCGCTATAAGCCTTGTTATAACTATCAGCATCATCAAGTCTGTAATTGGGTTATTCCCGCAGAGAGCAACGACATCTACTGTGAGTCTTGTGTACTCACATATACCATTCCTACTCTCGATAACCCAGATCATATCGTCTATTGGTCACGGCTCGAACATGCTAAACGGCGTTTTCTGTATTTAATGCAACGCCTGAATATTATGCCAAGGCCCAAATATAACGACGACGATCGCTACGGACTCCGTTTTAATTTTCTCATGCCTGAAGTAGGGCACCCTGTGCTGACAGGACATGCTAATGGCGTCATTACACTCAATGCCAGTGAAGCAGATGTCATCTATAGGGAAACGACCCGTATTAAAATGGGTGAAAACTACCGTACGCTTTTGGGGCATTTCCGTCATGAAAGTGGGCATTATTATTTTGACCTCATTAAATCGCTACATCCTGAGCTGGTCGACGAGTTCCGTCAGTATTTTGGAGATGAGCGTCAAGATTATAACGAAGCACTACAACGCCACTATGAAGATGGCGCACCGCAAAACTGGGACAAGTTTTATGTCAGCTCTTATGCCAGCACACATCCTTGGGAAGACTGGGCAGAAACCTGGGCACACTATTTACACATGATGGACACATTGGAAACCGCTTACTATGCAGGATTAATTGTGCGCAATAATCGAAAAGATACCCATGACTTAAGCTTTTATGAAAATCCAATCGGCGCTCAAGATTTTGATGTACTCCTCAAACAATGGATGACACTAACTTTTAATTTAAATGCGTTAAATCGCAGTATGGGTTTAGAAGATGCTTATCCTTTTACGCTCTCAGGACCAGTCCTCGATAAATTACGATTTATACATAAACATGTTTTGGGCAAAGCCTTTGCTCGCCAAATTGCTTGAGCTGAATATAAGCGTTCTTAAGTTATGTCTAGGGACACAAAAGATTGGACCGAATTTGGATGTAACTCGTTAGAAATTATCTTAAAATGAAAGACATCTTTAGCCTATATAGATAACGTCCGTGCTAAAAACTATGCTTTTAACGAGACATCATACTTTCACGCGACCAATCATTTTAGGGCTAACGATTGTTTTACTGCCGGCCTGCCAGTTGGTCAAAGTTAAAGAAAATAACATCCATCAAGCTATTCGTAGCAAGTCTGAAAATATCTTAACCCATGACCAATTGAGTGCGGAAACCACCAGCTTACTCAAATTACTCAGCCTGACGCCACAGCAATGCAGCGCTGAATTTGAAACATGCTTGAAGCGCTTAAACACACAAACAGATATTGCTGCAGATGAACGCTATGCCGCTTTAAGTGAACTGTATTTGGCTCAAGCTTTAGAGCTCTCAAAACAACACAACTGTACCCACGCACAGCCACACAGTGAAAACAATCACTGCTTAGAACAGAGCCTTGAGGCCTTCGACCAGAGTTTACGTTATAGCTATGTGTATTTATTTAAAATGCAAGAAAGCCCAAGTACCCGGGTTTTTGATCAAAGACAAATGCATGTCCGCACTTTTTACAATGTCGCATTGTCACGTTTAATTACCATGGCATACCGTACACAACCTTTTCATCAAGTTCCCGCACAACTCAACGTTCAACAACGTCAATATATTGTAAATTTAGAACACTATCCTGAACTGAAAAGTAAAACCATTGACCGAGTTCAATCCAGTTATAATTTAAACTTCTCGGGTTTTTATCAAGTCAACCGTCAAGATGGTCTGGGCGCAGAGTTCGTGGTTGTGACTAAAGCGGATCCTATTCATAAAAATGATTTTATCCTTGACCCGATATCGTTTTATCAAAATCAAACCAATCCCAATATCCATCCTGCACGCTATTTGTCCGTAACCGCAGCGGCACAGCCATTAAACCCTGAAAGCAGCATTGAAGATGTGCTTAATGGCAAAGCCATTTTTGAGATTGAGCTATTTAATCCTTATACGCAAAAGTATGTAGACATAACATCAACAAAAATACATTCTCACGGCGAATTATTCTGTGCCTTTTGCTTATTGGCTGGCAGAAAATAAACTGGGCTCTACAGGCTACTTAACCTTGCTCGATAAAACTGAGCACTTGCGTATGCCACATGTCTATATACTTGAACCCTACCAACCGAATAAAAAAGTGATTGTACTTATTCATGGTCTCGCCAGCAGCCCTGAAATTTGGGTCAATCTGACCAATAACATTTTGGGGGATAAAGTTTTACGAGAAAACTTTCAGGTATGGCAGGTGTTTTATTCAACCAATATGCCAATTGTTGAAAGCCGCTATCAGATTCATGCACTACTTAAACAAGCCTTTGCACAAGTTCAACCCAACTCTCGCTCAGCCAGTGACGCCGTGCTGATTGGACATATTATGGGCGGCGTCATTAGTCGCTTACTGATTAGTGAGCACGATATTTCTGAGCAAGTGATTCCACTGTTAAACTATGAGCAATACACCCGATTACAACAATACCCCGTAATCAAAGAACGTTTTCAATTTCATCCCGATTTACCCATTGGACGTGCAATTTTTATTGCCGCGCCTCACCGTGGCAGTGAACTGTCTGACCGCTGGTATATGGAAATGGTGAAATTGCCGATCACTTTCTTTAACCAAGTGGATATACAGCTCAATGGTAGCTCTAGCACCAAAGGCATGGTGCAATCTGGCCCTGACGACTTAAGTCCAAAGTCACGCTTTATGGCTTTGACCAGTAACATGATGCCTATATCCACAGTTCCTTATCATTCTATTATTGGTAATCACCGTCAGACCAATGACATACATGACATAAGCGATGGTATTGTGCCCTATTCCAGTTCACATTTAGAACAGGCTGTCTCTGAAAAAATCATTAAAGGCAATCACTCTGTGCATGAGGAGGCAGAAACATTATTAGAATTACGGCGTATTTTGAGGTTACACCTTGAGCAAACTCGGGCTCAATGATCAACAGTACTAAAAATGTTCTACTACTTGGCGATTTTTATCCGAATACTCTAACTCAGCTAAATGAGCATCGAAAACTTGAAAAGCAGCGGTTGTAAAATCTCAGGTACGGAAAGGTTTTGATATACTTGCTTTATCTAAAAAATACATGCATTTATCTGCTCGGAAACATTATGCACATTAAAAATCAAGTTGTACTGGTCACAGGTGGCGCACGCGGTTTAGGTCTTGCGATTACACACGCCTTAATCAATGAAGGTGCTCGTGTAGTCATGAACTATTTGAACAGCCAAGCAGCAGCGCAAACCTTAGCTCAGCAGTATCCCGAACAGGTTTTTATCTACCAAGCTGATGTTACAGACAATGCTCAAGTCAAAAGTATGTTTGATGCAAGCTTTCAGCATTTTGGACAGCATATCAACGCCGTGATTAATAATGCGCTCATTCAATTCGAGTTTAATGGTGAGGCCCGCCAAAAAGTTCATGAGCTCCGCTGGGAAACTATGCAACAACAATTTGAGGGTGCAGTTGTGGATGGTGGTTTAGTCAAAGGCTAATGAGCTTTAATCCCTAAACTCTGAATAAGAATGATTAAACAATCCATTTTAAAAATTCTCGAAGCTTCATCGACTTGAAGCTTTGTTTTAGGTTCAAGTCTTCTTCAGAATCTGCCCACCCAACCAAGGAACACAGTACGATGCTTTCTTTCCCCATTCGGCACCGACTGGCTGGTTTTTACTTTTTTTATTATTCCATTGTAGGCACCTTCATGCCGTTTTGGAGCCTGTATCTCGAAGATCAAGGCTTTAACTACAGTGAAATCGGTATCCTTTCCTCAATTGCGATCATTACCCGTTTTTTTGCTCCTTTTATTTGGGGCTGGATTGCAGATAAATCAGGGAAACGGATGCTCTTGGTCAGAGTTGCAACGTGGATGGAAGCCTGTATTTGGTTCATGATTTTTATCATTCCAAACTCCTTTCAGGCGATCGCCCTGCTCATGCTGATCTTTAGCTTCTTCCAAAATGCCATTCTGGCTCAGTTTGAAGGTGTTACTCTATTTTGGCTCGCGGAACAGCGCAGTGCTTTGTATGGAAAAGTTCGAAAGTGGGGCTCTGTCGGTTTTATTGTCGGGGTTTTTGGTATCGGTGCCTTATTAGAAGTTTTACCCATCTCTATGCTGCCAGTTTTATTGCTGTGTATTTCATTTTTAGCCTTTATTTGGTCATTTAGCATAAAAGAACCGACCACTGCACCCCATTCACAAGGGCAGCTTGAGCCATTGTTACCTATCTTAAAAAAACCCGTTGTAGCGGCATTTTTCGGTATCGAGTTTATTTTGCTTTTTTCTCATGCGCCCTTTTATAGTTTTTATAGTAACTTCTTAAAACAAGCTGGTTACTCAACCACAGAAATTGGTTTTTTGTGGGCTGTCGGTGTCATGGCCGAAATTATTATGTTTGCCATTGCTCACGTTTTTTTCAAACGTTTTTCATGGCGACTCATGGTGTCTATTTGTCTGATCCTCACGGCGCTACGCTGGTTTATGGTCGGTTCTTTTCCACAAATCTTTGCCATCCAGTTCTTCGCACAAACCATTCATGCCTTTAGCTTTGGTTTATTTCATCTCATCGCCATGCGTATCATTTTCCAAAACTTTAGTTTAGGACAACAAGGACGCGGTCAAGCCTTATATAGCACCATGTGGGGACTGGGTGTAGCGTCTGGAAGTATTCTTGCAGGATATTATTGGCACAGCCTGTCAGGCGAATATATTTTTATTCTGGCAGGCTGTGCTGTGCTACTGGGCTTGGGTTTTGTTCGGTACTTACCCAAAGAAGTTCAAGCTTAAAAAGTTCTCTTCTGATCTGTCCGCATAAATTGCAGCAGTTTCATTAATCAGCTTTCTAAACTTTGATTTCACTGTATTTATGAAACCATGGCTGGGCCTGTTCAAGCTGACTAGCCAACTGTAAGAGCCGATCTTCACGGGCAAAAGGCGCAATGAACTGTGAACCAAGCGGAAGATTATCAGCATTCCAATACAAAGGTACAGACATCGCAGGTAAACCTGTGATGTTGGCTAGCTGAGTAAAAGGCACCCAACGCAAATTATCTTTCACAATTTTATCGACCAGTTTTCCTTGTGCCAACAGATGTGCTTTGCCGACTTTTAATAAACTTTTTAAAATTGGTTTTTGCCATGATGGGGTAGAAATTTGCCCATTTTTGGGTGCGACTGAAGCTGTAGCAGGAGTCAGATAAAGATCATAATGATCAAAGAATTGGTTCATTTGGGTGACATACACCCCCCAATTATTCAGATTATGAATATATTCTAACGCAGTCGTTTTCGCACCAAAAGCAGCCAAAGCTAAAGAATCCAGCTCAAAATCTCCTGCTGTGGTCGGAACCTGTTGCTTAATCTGCTCTAACATATAAGAAAATTGACTAAACCACGTCGTGATAAAGTCTCTGGCCAAAGACATACCATCTATCTCAGGTTGTGCTTCGACCACTGTATGCCCTAAAGACTCCAACAAACGTGCGGTATGATGTACAGCATCAATTGCATCTTTAGACACTGTGGTTCCGATAGGCGACTGAGTACTAAATGCAATTTTAAGTTTTTTTACAGGCTGCTGTAGACAGGCCAAATAGCTTTGGCTGGGTAGTTCAATTTTAAACAATGAACTATGCTCTGCACCCTGCGTTGCATCTAACATGGCTGCACTGTCTCTTACACTTTTACTCAATACATGCTGTATCGCAGCGCCATGCATTGCTTCACTCATATCTGGGCCCCACGGCGTACGTCCACGACTTGGTTTTAAACCAAATAAACCGCAATACGATGCAGGAATTCGAATCGACCCGCCGCCGTCGCCCGCACCCGCAATCGGGACAATTCCTGCGGCCACCGCAGAAGCGGAACCACCCGATGAACCACCACTGTTATGTTTTAAATTCCAAGGATTATGACAGGCTCCCCAAGCATCTGATTCCGTAATGCCTTTGATACCAAACTCAGGGGTATTGGTACGCCCAAAAGTTAAAATGCCTGTGTTTTCCCAACGGTTTACAATTTCTGCATTATGTTCTGCAATATGGCCCGTACGTTTAAATGCTTGGCATCCATAAGATGTTGGATAACCTGCATATTCTTGAAATAAATCCTTTACTAAAAATGGCACCCCAGCAAATGGGCCAGACAATGCATTTTGCGCTCTGTTCTTGGCATAATCATGCATAGGAATAATAATCGCATTTAAAGCAGGATTGGTTTGTTGGCTACGCTCAATTGCAATTTGTAATAATTCAGCGGGATGGATTTGTTTTTGTGCAACCAACTCAGCTAAACCCAGCCCATCATAACGAAGGTATTCAGAAAAATTCATTTTTATCCAAGTATCTATAGTTTTTATTGTTTTATACTTTTACTAAATTTTAACCTATGAGGCAAGTTGTACTTGATTGCGTCCTAAAGTTTTGGCTTGATATAACGCCCGATCAGCACGATTTAACAAGCTCTGTAGACTATTTTGCGTTGGTAAAATTTGATGCACCACACCAAGACTCACCGTCATACTCAAAACAGCATGTGCAACTTGGGTTTTTGAAGTAGCGACAGCACGGCAGATACGTTCTGCAATGATTTGTGATTCAATTTCAGTGGTATTATTTAGCACCACCACAAATTCTTCACCGCCCATACGTGCAAATAAATCCTGCTCACGTAAATTACTTTTTACCGTCGTGGCAAAGCTTTGTAGCAATACATCACCAATATAGTGACCATATTGATCGTTCATTTTCTTAAAGTGATCAATATCCAGCACAATGATACTCAGCGATTTAACCAAATTTTCCTTCAATAAGTTTTCAGTTTGAGTGAAGAAAAAACGGCGATTTCCCACATGAGTTAAGGGATCATGGTTGGCCAGATAGAGCACTTCTTTATACAGATCATGACGATTACGACTCACAATACATAAAAGCAAAGGTGCAATCATCAACATGCACAGCCCTATACGCACAGAAATAGAAGTGGCCAAGAAGTTGTCTGCTGTACGTGAAATATAATAAGTCGTTAAACTATGATACGTCACAAAACAAACCAAACTGTTAATGATACTCACATAAAATAAGTTATAACTCAACGCCGCCCAAATCAGCCCTGCTAAAGGGAAAAGTAAGGCACCAGGACCAAAGAACAGATGAGTACATGCCACAGAAATTAAAACTGAGAGTAAGGGTAAAACATCGACAAACTGGGTTTCCCACTGTCTACGGTTATTCCAAAGATACTTTAATTTCTTCGCTGCAGGAAAGGTCAACATGAGGGGTAAAAGTGAAATACAATTGAGAACTTCCCCTGTCCACCAAATATAAAACTCAGCCCAAAGGTCTTGCGTGCTCATAAAGGTGTATGGCATATACGGAACGACCGCAACGGCAAATATCGCGCTGGAAAAACACCCAAGAAAAACACAAACCAAGAAAAGATAAAGAAAATTTAAACCTTTGTTATATGCACGATAGTCAATTTGTAAATAATGGATAAAAAATAACGAAACGCCTACTGTCATAAAATTGGCGATCGTTAAAGCCAACGTCAGCTCAAGATGATTCCCTGTGACTAAGTCTGCCGACATATAACCAATAAATGCGCCCAACCACCGACATTTCTGAGTGGCTTAAACCGTAAAAATAAGCCGATCAGTACGGCATTAGCTGGCCAAAAATAAGCGAAATATGCAATCGGTCGAGTGAATATCCCAAGCAAACAGCAGACAAAAATCAAACATGCTCGGCCATGCTGTTTAAAATTCAACGATACTTCTGTGAGCTTAACTGCGTACAAAATATTCCCTCATTTTTACATGAGTTATGATTAAACATCATGTTTTCTACTGTCCATTTGCTTGCAAACGATGCATTGATGAAAATCATCACAGATTGACAATATTTACTAAATAAACTCTATCGATTGTTCGTTATGGTTTCAATATGATTTTTTGATTTATATCCTGAATCTAAATATTTACGATTAAATGCCGATATCACTCTAATCCATAAAAAAAGCCTCCACATTGGGAGGCTTTTTGATCTTTGGACTTATTTCGCTTCAGACGCTGCCGCTGGTGCTGATGCACCTGCTTCTTCAGACTCTAAAGGTGCAGCATCAATCATCTCTGGACTAACTTCAATATTGGTCACTGGTGTTTCAGTTGCTGAACTTTCCACTGGCGTTTGTTCAGTCTCTTGTTTTTTGTCACTACACGCAGCAAGCGACAGCATCGTTGCAGAAGCTAAAACCACCAAAGCCATTTTCATGTTAATCATTATTCACCTTCACATTAGTCATCAATTGCTTGAAACAATACTACTTATTTTTGCCCAAGTTTAAAGTATTCGTTTGTGAGCAATCTTTTGAAATTAAGGCAGAATTATAGCATCATTGCACAAAAATGATAAAACAAGCTCGAAGCAAGCTTGTTTTTATCTATCTAAGAATGCACTCGAATTAAACAGGATACGCTGTCGCGACTTCCTGACTAATCATTGCCGCAGTTGCCGCAGATAGCGTCCAACCTAAGTGCCCATGTCCCGTATTAAAGAACACACGTTCTAACTTTCCACGGCGAACTACAGGCATCATATTCGGCATCATCGGGCGAAGACCTGCCCAAGGGACCGCATGCTCTGTCGAAACTTTAAAGTTGCGGTTGGTCCAGTCTACAAGAGGTTGTATCCGATCTGCACGGATATCACGGTTATAGCCATTAAACTCAGCAGTACCCGCAACACGGAAACGATCTTTACCTAAACGTGAAGTTACAATCTTCGCGCTTTCATCCAGCAAACTCACCCACGGCGCATTTTGCTGACTCTCTTCATCATTCAACATCACGGTAATCGAATATCCCTTTACAGGATAAACATTGACGCGTTCTTGGACCAATTCAGCCAATTGATAACTACCTACCCCTGCACAAACCACAACAGCATCGGCAGCGAGCATTTCAACTTCATCTGGCGCAAGTTCTACATTTTCTGAACTGGGTTGTAACTTTACTTCAACACCTGAGCTTAAATGCTGAATATCTGTCACATCCATACCAAAAAGATACTTCACACCTAATTTTTTGGTGACTTCCGCCAAACCTGTGGTGTACTTATGAATATCACCCGTCGCATCGCCTTCACAATAGAATCCAGCATAATAGTCGCCGGTCAGTGTCGGCTCAATTTGCTTAATTTCTTCGTTGGACACGCCAGAACGTTCAAGTCCACCTTTATTGAGTAAATCATTAACTCGAATGGCAACGTCATAATCTTGTTTATTATGATAAAAATGTAAAATGCCACGTTTTTCCAAATTGAAATCGATTGACTCTTTATCCGCAATTTCGAACAAGCGCTGACGAGCTAATAAAGCCAAACGTACTGTTTCGTGGGTATTGGCCTCATAATGTTTAATATTGCCCAGAAATTCCATTAGCCATGCATATTTATGCACACTAAACGCAGGATTGAGTAATAAAGGAGCAGTTTTTTGAGACATCCATTTCATGCCTTTCAGCACTGTCGATTTTTGGTTCCAAACTTCCGCATTACATGCAGACAGTTGTCCACCATTTGCAAAAGAAGTTTCCATGGCTGGAAATAAATGACGATCAACAACGGTCACTTGATAACCCAATTGACTTAATTCATATGCAGTAGTTACGCCTGTAATTCCAGCACCAATGACAACGACATGACACATAGACACCTCCTTTTTATTGTTTGATGTCAACCCCATCTGTCATGTGTACCTGAGAGCTTCGACCTAAAACATCCCATGATATTTTAAACCATCCCCTTCGGTGAGTGATTGAACACTTCTCTCCAGAGTTTTTTCATTATTACAGTCCTTTTGCCTGAGAGTTTCCGGGGTCGTTGCTCCTTCGGCGAATGCAGAACATTTCTCTCCTGCAATAATGCTTATTATTCTATGAGCAATTTATATACCATGTAATCATCCGGTTGGAAACTGCTCTTAAAGTATTATCTTTCGTTTATTTTTATAGAGCACAACCTCAGCTTAGGGCAAGCGTTGCACTATACTGATCAAAATTGCGCTGTTACTGCTTTAAAATAGGACATATCTATCGCGCACATCTGAGCTATGCTGAGGTCATCTAAACATTTTTAATAGTGATGATTTATACATCTTAAGATGCTTCATTCTGTTTCTCTCCTGTATTAAAAGAATGAATGAGTTGTTCTGCATCTTGATAAATTTCTTGCCAATGCGGTAGTAACTCACTATGAAATTTTATAGTGATATAACTCGTATTAAACCCATAATTGGGCTGATGTGTATTAAATTCACAACTTGTTGCCCCATCCTTAAAATAAAGACACTTAATGGTTAGGCTTACCCCTTTACCTTTACGCTCCTGCCAATACACCTTTTTTCCAACACCATCATCACTTTTTACCTCTATTTCGTAGAGTCCCAAATCTGAATTAAATGTTTTTGTTTCATCTATCCATACTTCACTTACCTCTTCTCCACCAGAAGACATTCCTTTTCTTAAGTATAGTTTTAAAAGCAAAAACTCATTAAAAAAATCTTTACTTCCCTGCTCCTCTTTCCAAACTGAGCGTTGGTTTAGTGCGATTGTGATATCATTTTTAAACTCAGACCCTAGTCTAAAGCCTTCTCTAGATGCTGTCATTTCAGGCCATTTCACTTTCAAATCAATACTTTGAATTTGATCATCACAACCTTTGGCCTCGTGTTCTTCTTTTATATTTTTCCCCCAATAATTCACACCTTGATAAGTCACTCTGCCATAATGTAAATACTGCTTATCAATGAGCATGTGCCGATCACCAAATTTTCCACAAGCATATAAGTGCGCTTTGACTTTTTCAGGGTCATGCATCCTGTCATAGCCGTATATCAACAATGAAATAACCAAAACTGTGAGTAATGATAAAAATATAATGGTGCCTCGTCTGGCTGTGCTTATTTTTTTATTCATGCGCCCCTTCTTTTTTCTTTTAAAAATGAACTCTCTAAATTTTCTTACTCAGTAAGACCAAATGAAGATTCATCAACATTTAGCCTACATTGGCATCTAATAAGATTAGCTCTCATACGCAAATAAAAAGTCAGACCGAAGTCTGACTTTAATATGTACTCTCTTAAATATAAAGAGAATTTTCTAGTATTCAATCGGTGCAAATGGTGCAACGACATCTGCATTTTGAGCACGATGACGCAGAAAGTGATCCATTAAAACAATCGCAAGCATTGCTTCTGCAATCGGAGCCGCACGCACACCCACACAAGGGTCATGACGACCTTTAGTTAATACGTCAGTATCTTCACGATTAATATTGATCGTTTTACCCGGTGTGGTAATAGATGCTGTTGGTTTAAGCGCAATTGCAACACGAATAGTTTGACCACTCGAAATACCGCCCAAGATACCCCCTGCATGGTTCGCAAGGAAGCCATCAGTGGTTAACTCATCACGGCTTTCATGTCCAAACTGACCTGCAACGGCAAAACCATCACCAATTTCAACCCCTTTGACCGCATTAATAGACATCATGGCATGGGCAATGTCAGCATCTAGACGGTCAAAAACAGGCTCACCCCAACCTACTGGCACTTTTTCAGCCAAAATTTCAAGCTTTGCACCGCAACTGGTACCTTGTTCACGCAATGAAGTCACAAGGGCTTCAAAGCGTGGTACGGCATCGACATCGCCACAGAAGAATGGATTATTAGGTACTTCATTCCAATCCAATTTTTCCGCAATTTCAGTCCCAATTTGGGTCACATGACCGCGAATTAAAATACCAAACTTTTCAGCCAAGTATTTTTTCGCAATTGCACCCGCAGCCACACGCATAGCCGTTTCACGCGCACTTGAACGACCACCGCCACGATAATCGCGAAAACCGTACTTTTGTGTATAAGTATAGTCTGCATGTCCCGGACGGAAGCTTTGTGCAATGTTACCGTAGTCTTTCGATTTTTGGTCGGTATTACGAATGAGTAAACCAATTGAAGTTCCAGTCGTTTTACCTTCAAACACACCTGAAATGATTTCAACTTCATCAGGTTCTTTGCGCTGTGTCGCAAATTTAGATGTGCCTGGCTTACGACGGTCTAAATCTTTTTGTAAATCGTCTGCTGTAAGCTCGAGGCCCGGTGGAACACCATCCACAATCGCCATTAAGCCTACACCATGAGATTCACCACAAGTCGTTACACGGAAGAGTTGCCCTATACTATTACCTGCCATGTCTAACGACTCCTTTTATGCTTGAACAGATTGAATGAATAAATCACGGAATTGACGGCATTGAGCCGCAGTCAATGCAAAGATTCCTGTACCGCCTTTTTGGAACTGTAACCAGTAAAAATCAACGGTATTAAAGTTTTGGCGCATTGCCCATTCAGAATTACCCACTTCAATCACGATGAGACCATCTTCAGTTAAGTAATCTGGCGCTTGAGCTAACATTTTACGAACCAAATCTAAGCCATCCTGACCTGCCGCCAGTGCCAATTCTGGCTCATGATGGAATTCTTCAGGTAAATCTGCCATGTCTTCAGCATCCACATAAGGGGGATTCGACACGATAAGATCGTATTGATTTTCAGCAGGAATTTTGGAGAACAAGTCAGACTCAAGTAAAGCCACTTGATACTGTTTGTCGTGGTGTTCTGAGTTAATTTGAGCTACTTCTAAAGCTTCTTTAGAAATATCTGTTGCATCTACTTCGGCATCTGGGTACGCATAAGCCAAAGCAATTGCGATACAACCTGAGCCCGTACACATATCTAAAATACGTTGTGGCGTTTTTGGATTCGGGTTTTCTGGCAAGTTATTGACTGCTTCACCCATTTGGCCATTTTCACCTAAGCAATAAGGTGCAAAACGGTTTTGAATCAATTCTGCAATCGGAGAACGTGGAATCAGTACACGTTCATCGACATAATATGGCTTGCCATCAAAATATGCCAAATTAAGCAAATATGAAGTCGGTACTTTTTCATTAATACGACGTTCTAATAAGCTTAAAACTTCTGCCTTTTCGCTTGGCAGTAACTTCGACTCTAAGATTTCAGCATCTGCATTCCAATCTAAAGATAAAGTTTGTAAAACCAAAGCTGAACTTTCAGCAAAATAGTCTTCTGTACCTTGACCTAAATGTGCATCGTATTGACGTAATGCTGTCACTCCAAAACGGATAAAATCACGAATTGTGCTTAAGTTTTCAGCGGCTTCCTGTATATGTTCAGGGCTAATAGTCGGGCGATCCACTAAAGGCGTCTCCAAGGTCATAATAAAAACGCCTTATGATACCCTGTTTTTCTATGATTTATAATGTTTTGATGCACAGCAAACACATTTTCATACGCTTTGCTCTTATTTGCTGATACGGCCTGTACGTGCTTCGTACATATCTGCACGGGTTTGTGTCATTTGCATCAGACACGAAATACGCTGTAATTCAGTCTTTTCATTTTTCACGATAGGTTTGTTATTACAAATCTGATCACGCTGCACTAGCCATTGCTGATGAGACTGTTTAACCAATCCTTGCTCTTCTACAGGAGCCTTCGCTAAATACGGCTTAAATACTTTCTTTAAGCGTTTCTTTTGTGCTTTATATTCTTTACTCATGCATGCATCAATTTCACTCAACACATTGCCAGTTTGCTTCATGCATGCTTCATATTTTTTAGTTGGGCCCATTGCATAGGCTGAACCACTGAATAACCCCACAACAAGCAACGTACTGAATATCTGTTTCAATTCCTTTCCCCAAAGCAAATTTTCTTCATTCATTTTTTAATCTAGTCATTCACAACATCTACGTGCTGCAGCGCTTTAATATAACATCCTATTTTGTATGAACATACTAGCCCTCTATAAAATTTCCACCACACAGCTTTTTACATGAACTCACAGGCTTTGCATTGAAACCTGATCAAACAGCCTTATTATAAAGTGAGTTCTTCTGCCAATATTCTCCAAACTTATGAGTTATAAACACAACAACTTAATGGCGATGCGTGAACGCTATTGGAATGACACCGAAAACAATCATGTCGACACTGAAAAAGCTTTTTTTCAGCAGCTGTTACAGCAGCAAGGGATCTATGAATGTGCAACCATTGAAGATGCTCGATACTTCTTTTTTAGCCTACCGAGCATCATCATTGTTAAAGGTTATGCACATGGATTTATGCACCAACCGGTACAAGAAATGATCCTCCAACACATACAAATGCATAAAGATGAATTGATTCAGAAAAATATGCTTAAAGTAAAATTTCGCATGTAACAATCCCGATTAGGCTTTATTTAGATGGTTGCTTAACACTTATGGCCTTTTTTAACTCGAGATTCAGCAAGTTGAACTTTTTTAATACGTGAATACACGATATTATCCGTTACAATCTAAAATGCTGCCCTTGCTGATGAAAGGATTTTACTGAATTATGTCAGATCACAACGATAAGCTTAAACAACTGAAAACCTCCTCTATGGATCGTCGTTTATCGATTGCCAAAGCTTCGTTGCTTGCTGGAACACGTTGGGCTGCGTCTAATGCGACAACTATGTTTTCTAGCGAAGAAGAAAAAGAAAAGAAACGCAAAAAAGCAATGAAAGAACAGGCCGATTATCTTGTTTCTGAAATAGGCAAACTTAAAGGTTCTATCGTCAAAATTGGCCAAATGATGGCGCTTTATGGTGAACACTTTCTACCTGAAGAAATCACGCAAGCCTTAAATACGTTAAATAATCAAACGGTCGCTTTAGCGTGGCCTGCGATTAAACAGCAACTACACAGCCAATTGGGTTCTAAGCTAGATGATTTGACCATCGATCATGAGCCACTGGGCACTGCATCACTGGCACAAGTCCACCGTGCAACGCGTAAGTCTGATGGTTTAGAGATGGTATTGAAAATTCAATATCCAGGCGTTGCTGAAGCCATTGACTCAGACATGAGTCTATTCAAAAACATGCTTAAACTGACACGAATGGTTCCGCAAACACGCGAGTTCGACCAATGGTTCGATGAAGTTCGTGAGATGATGCACCGTGAAGTGAATTATAAAATTGAGGCTGCAACCACACGCCGCTTTGCTGCTCGCTTAAAAGAAGACCCTCGCTACATCGTGCCACAAATTATAGATGGCTACTGCACAGACCAAGTATTGTGTATGACATTTGAACGTGGCGTGCCGATTAACAGCCCTGTCATGCTGTCTCTGCCGCAAGAACGTCGCAACAAACTTGGCGAAGCATCACTTGAAATTGCGGTACGCGAGATTTTTGAATGGGGTGAAATGCAGACCGACCCGAACTTTGGTAATTACCTCGTTCGCTTAGGCAATGGCAATGACATCTTGGACAAAATCGTTCTGCTTGATTTCGGCGCAATACGACAGTTTGATGAACATTTACTTGGCGTTGCACGTAAGCTCATTCATGCTGGGTTTAATCATAGTAGTGAAGAAATGGTTCAAGCAATGACAGGCTATGAGTTTTTCGACTCTATCCCTCAAAGCATTAAACCGGATATGGCTAAAGTTTTCTTACTTGCAACTGAAGCATTCAGCAGTCCAAGCAACAACCCAGACTTACCTGCTGGTGTTATGGATGAACACTTTGCTTATGACTGGAAAGCAAGCCAGCTTCATAGCCGTGTAATGCAACAAGCTTCTAAGTCGATGGCTTCTCGCTATTTCAGTGTGCCACCGAAAGAATTTATGTTTATCAGCCGTAAATTCATCGGTGCTTATACCTTTATGACTGTGATTGAAGCGAAAACCAATATTCGTGCAATGGTGAAAAAGTTTATCTAAAGGCTCATTGACCAAAATGACGCGATGTCATTTTGGTCAATTGATCAATAAATTTAATTTCTAACGATTCAACAAAAATATTTAAAAACAAAAGATTAGAGAAATTTAAAGCATACAACCTACCGTTTATCTTTGACAATACATCATGTCAGCGATGACATAGTTATTCGTGTGCCGCTATGTCAGCATACAACCACAGAATAATTCTGCTGGATGAAAATAATGACAAATATGGTAAATAAGGCGCAGGGATTTGGCTTATCACTGATCACAAAAATGGCAAGTAGCGACGTACTTGACCAATTAAAACTTAGAAAATTTGTGGAGAAATCGCTATATCAAGGCTCAAAAGCGGGCTATAAGACTTTATCAAAAACACAAAAAGCCTTTAAAGCCAATAAGGATCTGCATAAACAGCGACTCAATAATCAAGAAAAATCATTGTTTGATCTGAGCTATTCTGAAGATCAGCAAATGACCATCGACACCATGTCTCAGTTTGCCGCTGATATACTTTACCCATTAGCTGCAAGTGCCGATCAAAATGAAACTTTTCCAACAGAACTTTGGCAATATATCGAAGAGCTAGGTCTGAACTTTTATGCTTTGCCTGAGGCACACGGTGGTGTCGCTGCTGAGAAAAATATTCTGAGTAATGTGCTTATTGCGGAGCATTTGGCCAAAGGTGATTTTAGTTTAGCCGCTGGTATGCTCTCTACCTTTAGTGTGATTAATGCCGTTACACAATGGGGTTCTGAGCAAGTACAAGCTTTATATTTAAACAGTTTTGCGCAAGACAGTAGCATTCGCGCTAGCTTTGCAATTCAAGAAGCTACGCCTGCTTTTAATCCTTACCAGTTAAAAACCAAAGCCATTTCACGTGCTGGCCAGTATTTTATTCAAGGTGAAAAGACACTTGTACTATTGGCTGAAAGTGCAGATATTTTCCTTGTCAGTGCCGAACTTAATGGCCAAGCTGAAGTTTTTATTCTCAGACGGGATGAAAGTATTCAGTTTAAAAAATCTCCCGCTATGGGGCTCAAAGCAACCGAAACAGCAACTTTAATTTTTAATCAAACCCCTGCTTTACGCTTAGGTGATGAAGATTTCAACTACACGGCATTTTTAGACCTCGGCAATTTAATGTGGTGTGCAATGGCGGTCGGCACATGTGAAGCGGTCAAAAAATATTGTATTGAATATGCCAATGAACGTACCGCCTTTGGTGAACCAATTTCTCACCGTCAAAGTGTTGCTTTTATGATTGCCGATATGGCCATCGAAATTGATGCCATGCGTATGCTCATTCTAAATGCCGCAAGTCTAGCTGAATCTGGGCAGACATTTCACCGTGAAGCCTATTTAGCACGTTTACTTTGTGCCGAAAAAGCCATGAAAATTGGCACCGATGGTGTACAGATTTTAGGTGGGCACGGATTCACCAAAGAACATCCTGTTGAGCGTTGGTATCGTGATTTACGTGCAACAGCGATTGTTCACTCTGGTCTACATGCATAATAAAAAGGAAAACTGGCATGAATTTACAAAACCCTAAAAAATTTAAATTACTGATTGATCAAGCCCACCAAGTGGCCATCAATGTACTTCGTCCTATCTCTAGAAAATACGATAAAGCTGAACACAGCTACCCTAAAGAACTGGATATGCTGGCATCTTTAGTCGATGGTATGAATGAGGGTGGTGAAGGTATGAATGCGGGGGCTGCTGTCGGCAAGCGAGGTACAAATGAACAAGGCAATAAAAATGGAGTGAATCTCTCTACCGCTTTAAGTGTAATTGAAATGTGTTATGGAGATACCGCTTTACTTCTATCAATGCCCCGCCAAGGGCTTGGAAACTCAGCAATTGCAGCTGTTGCCAATGAAGAGCAGTTAGAGCGTTTCAAAAACACATGGGCAGCCATGGCAATCACTGAACCAAACTGTGGTTCGGACTCTGCCGCTATTCGCACCACAGCAGTCAAAGATGGTGAAGATTACATCTTAAACGGTGAAAAGATTTTCGTGACTTCAGGAGAGCGTGCTGACGCTATCGTCGTTTGGGCAACGCTGGATAAAAAATTAGGCCGTTCAGCGATCAAATCTTTTGTAATTCCTAAAGGAACTGCTGGCATGACAGTGGAACGTTTAGAACATAAGCTAGGAATCAAAGCCTCTGATACCGCAGTTATTCGTTTAATCGACTGCCGAGTGCCAGCTAATAACCTACTGGGAAATGCGGAAATTAATATTGCTAAAGGCTTTGCTGGCGTGATGGAAACTTTTGATAATACTCGTCCGCTCGTTGCAGCGATGGCTATAGGCTGTGCCAAGGCCTCACTAGAACGCATTAAAGAGATCTTCAGCGATTGTTTGGATCCTCAATATATAACCCCATACTTACAAACGACTCATATTGCAAGCCAAATTTATCGTATGGAAGCCGAATGGGAAGCGGCTCGTTTACTGATCTTAAAAGCCGCATGGATGGCAGATAACAAGAAACCGAACTCAAAAGAAGCTTCCATCTCCAAAGCTAAAGCTGGTCGAATTTGTAATGAAATTACCCTTAAGTGCGTCGAACTTGCTTCAACTGTCGGCTACAACGAAGATGAGCTTTTGGAAAAATGGGCAAGAGATTCTAAAATTCTAGATATTTTTGAAGGAACGCAACAAATTCAGCAACTCATTATCGCACGCCGTGAATTAGGAAAGTCATCGAGCGAATTGAAATAATATAAAACGTCCCATTCGGATATGTTGAAGCTATGGTTTCTCTAAATAAAGAATTATGGCTTCACATTGAAAGTACTATGAAATAAGAAATCACTAGACTCAAATTCATGCTATCTAACAACGCCTAAACTTATTTATTGCGCTTCAAAAAAACGTATCACAATCATGTGAGTTTAAATTTATTTAACATGCTTAATAATACATAAATGCTTTTAATTATATATGCACCCTCACTCTATTTTTTTTAATAGTATTAATAATTATCATCATAAAAAAATAGCCGATGCTGTTTTCTGTTGCGTGTAAATCACTCTTTTTTGAAATTTAAAAGTTTTTTATCAGCGTCAGTCATGTCTTTACATTAGGTCTTACATCTTCCTAATTTCCACCCTAATATTTGGAGAATAGCCAGTCTTACAAATTTAGATGCCTAGAAGCTACTTAGGCTATTTATTATAAGCAAGAGGAATTTCTTTGACTGGTCCATACGATCAGGTATGGTAAATTTAAATACTCTGTATTTATGTGACAAAACTGTCTTTGCAAGTGGTTCTACTCACCGCATAAAAATATAGACTTTTGATTAATCACATCTATTTCGCTTAAATAAAGTACGGATTTAACAAAACCATAAAATAGTACCTTCTGTCTCAACTTGACTGTAATTGCACAGCTCAATATGATCTTCTCAGACATTATACCAATGGATATACAGTTTGCTGAATTATCAACGATACTTGCCAACATCTCATATTAAAGCTAAATCTGTTTTAATTTTAACAATAACTTTAATATTTACTGGTTGTGCATCACTAGGTGGCGGTTCGGTTGAAAAGCGTTCAGCAAAATTAGCCAATGGCATTCAAAAGGCATACGCTGTTGAGCCCAATACAGCACTACGTATTGCACCCATGATTGTACAAAGTGCCGATCGCTATAATGTCGATCCATTACTAGTTGCAGCCGTCATAAGACAAGAGTCTAGCTATAGAAATTATGCTGTTTCCCCTGCTGGTGCTATTGGACTTACTCAAGTTATTCCACGCTATTGGCAACAAACCTGCCCTGGCGATTTATTTGAAGAGATTAATAATATTAATTGTGGCACCTATATTCTCGCTAACTATAACCAAAAAGCAGAAAGTTGGCCCAAAGCTTTGGCTTATTATAATGTCGGTCCAACAGGCTACCATTCCAGCTGGAAGATGAAGCGTCAAGGTAAGAAATATGCCAAACAGGTTAAAGCACATCAAGAAAACTTAAAAGATGCTCTATAACCTCTTTTAAATAAGACATAAAAACCAGAAAATGCTGGCTTTTTACCATTTATGCCCTTATAGATAAGCTATTTCACTCGTTCTCTATCTCTTTTTTTATTATCTAACATTATTCAACCTTCCTTGCATAAAAAAATCCCCCTATCTCATTTGAGTTAGGGGGATTTAGAATTAATGAGCTGGCGATGACTTACTCTCACATGGATAACTCCACACTACCATCAGCGCTAAGAGGTTTCACTTCTGAGTTCGGGAAGGGATCAGGTGGTTCACTCTTGCTATTGTCGCCAGCACAACTGTTTATGACTATTCGTTTGGTCTTATTTACACAGCGTGTATGCCTAACTTTCATCAAATGAGTTATTAACAGAATATCTGAGTTAATTTAATTTGCACATTGTACTTAGCTTTATAACTAAATCAAGTTGTTTGCAGTGATTTGAACCACAACACCAACTGTTTGGGTGTTGTATAGTCAAGCCTCACGAGCAATTAGTATTGGTCAGCTTCACA
>NZ_JBICLH010000007.1:0-14972 GCF_043105125.1 Acinetobacter sp. TYF_19 | reverse complement strand
ACCAAGATTAGGGGGAATTCAGGGATTACTTTTATTTCAAGCAAGTACAGGTTTAATCTGTACGATGAGGAAAATAAGAGAGAGTAAAAGTGGTAAGGAATTCCCACTGTTACTCTAACAGAGATTAAGCAGGATCAGCTGTAAATCCACGCTCACTGAGAGTGGCAATGACTTGATCCTGACTCACCGTTGTGTTGATTTCAACAATACGGTTTTGTAAATCAATATCGAGTGAGGCATTCGAGTCGAGCTCTTTAATTGCGGTAGTAATGCCGCGTGCACAACCACCACAAGTCATATTAGCGATGTGAAATTTCATATGTTGCTCCTTTTTAACAAAACATTTGTTTAAAACATTAGAACAGTAACTCTAAACTTTCACCATACAACCAGCCTTTTTCTGAATCAGTTACTCGCTGTAACTTGGTCTGTTTACAACCTTACAGTTTTCTTCAGAGTATTCCAAAGAAGAGTGTTCTAATGACTACAGTAAAAGTACTTAACCAACATTAATGTGACTTTAAAATGACATTTTTATCATCTACGATCACTCTGAAATTTATAAGATTAGTTATTTCAATCAATGGTAGTGAACTGAATAGATGAGACCGTTATGGGTTGAAGATAAGCTAAAAACCGGTGACTACCTTTATGTATAATGCCTCATGATGCGATTTTACTGTTCTGATTGTCGTAAGTTGGCAGTCCAGTAGAAACTTTATTGCTCAGCTACAAAAGATAAATGCAGTAATGTTAAATTTCCTCAATTCCCTTATTTTGAAATTCTCTTATTCAATACCCACGACAGTGGTTATATAGCCTGTTGTTAATAGAATTGATAGACCTAATAACATCTCAAATAAAATGGCATGACTAAGGTGTTTAGCGAATTTAGGATGTTGAAGACGCGGGGTGAAATACCATTTGTTGAAGGCAGCTAAAAGTAGAATACCTATAACAAAAAACATTTTAACCATGAAACCATAGCCATATGCAGTATTGATTAAGGTATTAAAATCTTTAATTAAAAGAAGAGCTACACTAGCGCCACAGGCGATTAATATCCCAACAATGAAAGCAGCAATACGTCCAAATACATGCATGCGATCTTTTAAAGGTAAACAACTTATTTCCCGGCTGGTTTTCCATAACGGATATAAAGACCCCATCCATAACGACATAACTAGAATATGGATTGATAATAAAATTTGAGCAAGTAAGGTTAAATTAGCGACATGTCCGAGCTGGGAAAAACTAAAAATAATCGGGAGAAGTAAAACACAAAATATTGAACTTTCAATTATAGAAAACTGACCTTTGTTCCTGTTAAGTTTAACCACCATGAGAAGAAGTAAAAGAGCAAAACTAATAGAACGAAGAACGTATATATACCCCGTCGGAGTATTAACCAATATATTAATATACGTGGGGTCCACCATCCCTGTAATACCAGTATTGGCAAAACTACCAATCAGAATAAAAAATCCCAAGGTACTGGAAATTAGGCCTAATCCAGCGCCAATTGTAATATATTTAAGAATCGATTCTTTTAGTTCAAGATATTGTCTAAGTAAAAAATAGCAAAAGGCTCCACCAACGACAAAAGCTACACTTAAATATAAAATAACCTTAGTTAACCAAGTGGCCCACATCCAATATTCAGAAATCATTATTTTTGTCCATTCTAGAACAACATGCCAGCACCTCACTGACATGTTGAAAGGTAATCAATTCTTATTTAGTTGATTTGATAGTGAAACTATATTCACCATTCATGTTGTGACCATCTTTCCCCATTGTTGTCCAGACAACGGTATATTTACCTTTTTTCAGTTTCGGAAGAGCGACATCAAAGGATTTCTTTAAGTCATGAGTAACTTTATATTTTAAAGGAACATCTCTTCGCTGAGCATCCAGTAACTTAATATTCATCAACATAACCTCTGCACCAAAGTTAAGGGTCAAGTTCTTTGGTTGACTAAGGATAGATGCATTTTCCGCAGGAATCGCACTCACTAAACTCACATGAGCGAACGTAGTTGTAGTAGCCACAATCATCGTTGCAGCTACTACAACATTACGTAGAGCAGTCATTTTATTTTGAAATAATTTCATTTACGTTTCCTCTTGATTCGTTAGTTCATTAGAGATGACTTTATAAAATCTATATTTAATGAGACCACATCATCTCCTCTTATATTTCAATTATTAGTGAGAGACAGAAACAGAGCGATGACTTCAAAATTACATTTTTGTCATTTTTAAAATTTAAAATCTTTAACTATTAAAATAATCTTATTGAAAAATAATGATCATTTAACAAACAAATTATGTAGGTGGTTGATTTATGAAATGTAGTAATCATTTTGTCTAAGAAAATAGTAGCTATTGGCTTTGTTGCATAAATATGTAAGCATCTGATTTAAATAGATTTAATTTTGGATCAAAAAATAATCAAAACTTTTAAAATCATATAGTTATGAAATCTTTGTGCAACAAAGCCGTAGCTATTTAATTTTTTATATTTTAGTTTAAATATAAACATGTTATGTTTAATTTGATCTAATATAAATTTATGGGCTAAGCACATGACTCAAACACGTCCAAGAATGACCAAATTATTTGAACAGCTTGGTTTAGCTTCTACTGAAGAAGCAATTGCAAAATTCATAGAGAGCCATCAGCTAGCTGGAGATGTTTTTTTAACACAAGCAATTTTTTGGACTGATGCTCAACGTCATTTTTTAGAAGAAAAACTACACTCTGATGGTGAATGGACGACAGTGATTGATCAATTAAATGAGTCTTTACATGAAAATTCAGTAAAATAATTTTCCGTTAGTATTAAGGATCTACATTCTTCCCTGCATTGAATACAACTCATTCATACAGTAGTACTGTTTTGGAGATGGAATCTCTATTATATAAGTAGTAGATTCCTTACTCTGAAATTTGGATTATAAACCCTAATATTAAAAATAATCTTCTTTACCTTCTATCTAATAAATATACCAATAAGTTTAATAATTAAATTATCCACCCTTTTTTCTATAAAAAAACTATTTTGATCAACTGTATTTTTTCTTTAAAGGAATAACAGTGTAAATTACATTAAGAATGTGTCTCTAACTAGCCTTGGAGTCATCTAATCATTTCATTTTTATTTTTAAGCACATAAAATCATAACAACTTTAATAGTTTTAAAAGATTAATATTAAATAAAATTTTTGTCATCTCAGCATAGACTATATATTTCGAGAAGATCTCAAAATTACATTTTTGTCATTTTTAAAAATAATTAATTAATAGTGCTAAAATTTTTAAGAGAGACAGAGAATAACCAAAAATTTCATCAGTTTAGTAGTCAAATTCCTAGTCTCTGTTCAGTACTAAAACATAGCTTTTACTTCCAAATTATTTAAAGGAAAAAATTATGATGAAATTCAAAAACATTTTTTTGGGCTTATGTATCGCAGCCGCGTCATTGAATACATTTGCACAGCAATCCGATGAACACAAAGATCACCATCCTGAAAAAACAGCACCATCTGCAGTAACAATTAAGCAAACAGTTACCAGCACCACTGCTACAGATAAAATGGCTGCAATGGACCAGCACATGAAAGCAATGCAAGCCATGCATGCAAAGATGATGGCTGCAAAAAACCCTCAAGAACGTCAAAAACTTATGGCTGAGCACATGAAACTCATGCAAGGAGGTATGAGCATGATGAAACAGATGAGCGGCCAAAGCATGAATGCAAATATGGCTGACCGTCAGCAAATGATGGAAAAACGTATGGACATGATGCAATCCATGATGCAGATGATGATGGACTGTATGCCTCCCTCCACAACTAAATAATTACCCATGAATTAGAGAGGGAAGCACCATGAACCATCAACCTCAAGAACATAATTCAGTACCTAACTTTTGGTCTACACGTTATGCCATCGGCCTATTCGTGATTGGTGGTGTGGCAGCCTATTTTCTCTTAACCGAGCATTTGGCCCATGTCGATGGTGTTTTACCCTTTTTACTCCTTTTAGCATGCCCACTCATGCATATTTTTATGCATGGTGGTCATGGACATCACCATCATCAACAGAAAAATCCAGACACATCAGATAATAAAAAATCACGCGAACCAGGAGACCCCTCATGAATCATGCGGAATCGGCTTATGGTTTATGGACGCTGGTTATCATTAACTCAGCAGTTTTTATCATGTTCGCTTTCAGTTTTTTTAGACCTTCCACTGCGCGCGATTGGCGTACATTTAGGGCCTTTTCGGCTTTTATCATTGCTCTATTTGTCGAAATGTATGGTTTTCCTTTAACCATTTACCTGTTATCTGGTTGGCTTCAAACTCGCTTCCCTCAACTTGACTTACTTTCTCATAATGCAGGTCACTTGTGGTCAACGCTATTAGGTGAAAAAGGTGATCCACATTTTGGCATTTTGCATATCGCCAGTTACGTTTTCTTGGGCTATGGATTTTACCTGTTATCAACGTCATGGCACGTGCTGTACAACGCGCAACGTCAGCATTCTTTAGCGATCACAGGCCCTTATGCGCGCATACGTCACCCCCAATACGTGGCTTTTATCTTGATCTTGCTGGGGTTTTTATTGCAATGGCCAACTTTACTGACACTGATTATGTTTCCAATCTTACTCTTAATGTACAGCCGCTTGGCAATTAAGGAAGAGGCTGAAATGAGTAAACAGTTTGGCGCTGTCTATGACAGCTATGCTCAACAGACTCCAAGATTTATTCCAAAATTCGGCCATAAAACCACTTTTCCATAAGAGAATTATTTATGTCAGACCAAAACAATCATAACCAGGACCATATGGCGCAGGCTACAACAGACGTATTGAAAGACCCAGTCTGTGGTATGACAGTGACTAAAGAATCGAAATACCATGAGGAATTTAAGGGGAAAACTTACTTTTTTTGCAGTGATAAATGTCAATCAAAGTTTCATAGCAACCCTGTGCAATACATCACTAAATCTGGAACTATGAATGCCGATGCACACACACAGCATCATCAGGTTGCTCAAGCCGTTAATGAGGCAAGCACAACAGGCACGACCATCTATACTTGCCCAATGCATCCAGAAATTAGACAGGATCATCCTGGAAACTGTCCTAAATGCGGAATGACACTGGAACCACTCATTCCTGAATTAGAGGAAGATGAGAATCCGGAGTTACGTGATTTCCGCCGACGCTTCTGGTGGACACTGCCATTGACCATCATCGTGACTTTTTTGGCGATGTTTGGTCATCAAATGAACCTGTTCAATATGGCTGTTCAGAGCTGGATTGAACTGGTGTTGTCACTCCCAATTGTACTTTGGGCAGGTTGGCCATTTTTTTCCCGGGGTTGGCAATCGGTTGTGAATCGCAGCCCGAACATGTGGACGCTGATTGGTTTGGGCACTGGAGCTGCATTTATTTATAGTGTGGTCGCAACCATTGCACCGCAAATCTTCCCAGACTCATTTATTTCCATGGGTCGTGTCGCTGTTTACTTTGAAGCTTCAGCGGTCATCATTTCATTGACCCTACTGGGACAAATATTGGAGTTAAAAGCACGTTCGCAAACTTCTGCTGCAATTAAGTCACTCCTTGGGCTCGCTCCTAAAACAGCTCGCCGAATCCTGCCTGATGGAACTGAAGAAGATGTTCCTCTAACGCATGTCCATGTAGGAGATTTACTCAGAATTCGCCCAGGTGAAAAAGTGCCTGTGGATGGTGTAATCACTGAAGGAAGTAGTTCAGTGGATGAATCGATGCTGACAGGTGAACCTTTACCGATCACTAAACGCATCGGTGATAAAGTCATTGGTGCTACCCTGAATACCAATGGTTCCCTAATCATGCGTTCAGAGAAAATTGGTTCAAGTACCATGTTATCCCAGATCGTACAGATGGTGGCGCAAGCTCAACGATCGAGAGCACCAATGCAACGTATGGCTGATCAGGTAGCAGGTTGGTTCGTCATGGCTGTAGTGACCATTGCCTTGCTTACCTTCTTTGGATGGGGACTATTCGGCCCAGAAGAATCAAGCTGGGTTTATGCATTAATCAATGCTGTGGCAGTACTCATTATTGCCTGTCCTTGTGCACTAGGCTTGGCAACTCCAATGTCTATCATGGTTGCGACGGGTCAAGGTGCTACTCATGGTGTGCTGTTCCGTGATGCAGCAGCCATTGAGAATCTACGCAAGATTGACACACTAATCATCGATAAAACAGGTACGTTAACTGAAGGACGCCCTGTATTCGATCGTGTAGTTGCCGCATCAGATTTTGACGAATCTGAAGTATTACGTTTAGCCGCCAGTCTTGATCAAGGCAGTGAACACCCGCTAGCCGAAGCGATTGTAAACGCAGCACACGAACGTGGCCTGTCTCTTGAAACACCAGATAATTTTGAATCGGGCTCAGGGATTGGTGTTCGAGGTCAAGTGGGCGATCGTCAGTTAGCTTTGGGCAACACAGCACTGATGGAGCAATTGGGTATCTCGGTACAATCTCTGATTCCGCAAGCCGAAGAGCTGCGTTCAGAAGGTGCAAGTGTGATGCATCTAGCCATCAATGGTGAATTGGCCGGCCTGCTTGCAGTATCCGATCCCATCAAAAAAAGTACCCCTGAAGCACTTGCCACCCTGAAGGAAGCTGGACTACGTATCGTGATGGCAACAGGAGATGGTCTCACCACTGCCCGTTCAGTCGCATCACGTCTGGGTATTGATGAGGTACATGGTGAAGTTAAACCCGCAGATAAACTCGAACTTGTCAGCAAATTGCAGAAGGAAGGTCGCATCGTGGCAATGGCCGGCGATGGAATCAATGATGCACCAGCACTAGCCAAGGCTGATGTCGGTATCGCTATGGGGACCGGAACTGATGTCGCAATGAATAGTGCTCAAGTTACGCTGGTCAAGGGGGATTTACGCGGTATCGCGGTTGCCCGTTCCCTTTCGGAAGCTACTGTTGGCAACATGAAACAGAACCTCATGTTTGCTTTCCTTTACAATGCCTTGGGTATCCCAATCGCAGCTGGCGTACTCTACCCATTTACCGGTTGGTTGTTGTCACCCATGATTGCGGCCTTGGCCATGAGTTTTAGCTCCGCTTCAGTGATCACCAATGCCCTTCGCCTGCGACATAAAAAGCTATGATAGAGAGTCTTTTTCTTCCACCAGATGTATCAGGCCTGATTGCAGCACTTGCCATCGGCCTGCTCATTGGTTTAGAACGAGGATGGAATGATCGTGAACTGCCAGAAGGCAGCCGAGTAGCAGGCCTACGTACCTTCACATTGACAGGATTACTCGGAGGAGTGCTGGGTCATCTACAGCCAAACTTTGGGCCTTGGCCACTAGTCGCAGCCGTATTAGGGCTTTCCCTTTTACTTACGGTATCCTACGCGCGTACCGCAAAAATTTCCGGTAATTTAAGCGCTACCACGACGATCGCGATGCTGTTGACATTAGTTCTAGGTGCATATGCATCCCATGGTAATGTTACTTTAGCATTAACAGCGGCTGTCATCGTGGCTGTATTTTTGGATCTCAAGCCAACCTTACATGGTTGGTTACGCTTGATCGAACATCGTGAATTAACCGCATCTCTACAGTTACTGGTACTTTCTGTCGTTATATTACCTTACTTACCCAATACGGGTATGGGACCTTTTGCTGCATTAAATCCTTACCAGTTATGGTGGGCAGTGATCCTGATTGCCGGACTCTCTCTGGCAGGTCATTTTGCCATGCGGCTCACCGGTTCAGAAAGAGGCATACTCTGGACAGGTCTATTGGGTGGTTTGGCATCTTCTACAGCTGCAACTGTCGCACTGGCACGCTATACACGCCAGCACCCCGTCATGGTCAGTGCTGCTATTTCTGGAACATTGGCTGCCTGTGGCATCATGTTTTTTCGTATGGTTGTGCTGATAGGCGTCATTGAGCCAGCATTGCTAAGCACTTTTGGTGGTGCAATGATGATTGCGGGAATCCTTCTGCTGGGTATGGCATTGTGGAGACAACGCCAAATTACCAGCGCTGAAAACAACGATCGAACAATAGAAGCAATGGCTCCTTTTGATCTTGGGACAGCATTCAGCTTCGCTGCTTTCCTGGCTGTCATGGCAGTCTTGGTCCCGGCAGCAAAACAATGGTTGGGCACCAGCGGCATCTTCGTATTATCGACTATTTCTGGGCTAGCAGACGTAGATGCTATTTTAGTCTCACTTGCCCGCCTGCATAGTACTGAAGGCTTAACAACAAATGTGGCTGCTGTCGCGCTAGGGCTGGCCACACTGAGCAACATGTTAAGCAAAGCGACAATTGCATGGATGACAGGGGGGGCACAGTTTGGCCGAGCTATCATATTTGGCTACACAATTGCCATGATAGGTGCTGGCGTAGCTCTGGCTCTCAGTTTGAGCTTTATGTAAGGTCAACTCGGGTAAATGGAAGATGTTCAAAAAATGAGTTAAAATGATTCCCCTTGCATGGATTCACTTTGAAAAACAATGGTAAAAATGATTCGACCATTGAGGGATTCAGCCTGGATGGTCGCCCCAAGCATATCAAGAATAGATTTTGTTATCGCGAGCCCTAAGCCGGTTCCTTCTTCTGTTCTTTGTCTAGATGCATCTGTTCGATAAAATCGATCAAATAACCTGGATAGTTGTTCAGGAGAGATTTCAGGGCCTTCATTTTCAATTGAAAATATTGTGTTATCTAAATTCTGTTGAAGTTTTATGCGTATTGTAGAATTCTTATTTCCATATTTAACTGCATTAGATAATAGATTGCTGAGTGCTCGACGTAACATAGCAGGATCACCTTTGACATTTCCAGATCCTGTTTGTTGAAGCGTCATATTTTTTTCGGCAGCTAGCGCATCATAGAAATCAAATAAGGCTGTAACTTCTTTAACCAGGTCAATATTCTGTAAGTTCTGTAATTTTAGGCCATGTTCTGCTTTTGCCAAGAAAAGCATATCGGATACCATTCGAGCCAAACGTTCTAATTCTTCTAAATTAGAAAATAGTACTTCTTGATAGGTACTGGTATCTCGTTTACGGGCAAGACATACTTGAGTTTGAGTCATTAAGTTATTAATCGGTGTTCTAATTTCATGCGCTAAATCAGATGAAAAATCGGAAAGCCTTTCTAAAGCTGATTCTAGTCTGTCGAGCATATCATTGAAGGCAATTGCTAATGATTTTAGTTCTGTTGGTGTGTGCTCAACTTCTAAACGTTCTGAAAGATGTTGGGCAGAAATGCCTTCTGCGACCTTAGCCATTTTTTGCACGGGTCTTAAACCTCTCCAGGTTGCAAACCAGCCTAAAAACATTAAACAAATCGTACCGGCTAAACCAATGTAAAAAAGTTGACGCTTAAAATCATTTAAAAAATGTAGATGCTCAGAGGTATCTATACCGACAATAATTTGAGTAGATTTTATTTCAGAATTTTCAACTATATTCGCGTTATAGATAATCCCCCGATAAGTTTTACCCTGAAGTTTCCACTCAATCCACGAACTATCCGCTGTTTTCATTAACTTTTGGGAATTAATCATTGAAGGGGCAGTACTGAATAGAATTTGGCCTGTGGGTCGTTCAATTTGAACAATCAGATCATGATGCCCAACTAAAGCATCTTTCAAATATAAATTAAGTTTTGGAGAGTTTTTAGGGTTTTGTTTAAGAAGGTTTTGAACTAGCTGGATTTTACCTTCTAATTGGGTACGATCTTGCGTTTCAAAATGATGCATCACTAATTTATGGATGAAAAACCCCATCATAATGAGAATACATATAGTCGATAATGAGAAAATAATACCAATACGAAAACTGATAGATTTGAATAATTTATTATTCATCTTCTACCTCTAATACATACCCCATTCCTCTAATATTTTGAATTAACTTAGGGGTAAAATTACTATCTACTTTATTTCTTAATCGTTTAATAGCGACTTCAACTACATTTGTATCACTATCAAAGTTCATATCCCAAATTTGAGATGCAATAAGTGCTCTTGGTAGAATTTCACCTCTTCTACGCATAAAAAGCTCCATAAGAGCAAATTCTTTAGCCGTTAAATCAATGCGTTGACCTGCTCGTGTTACCCGACGTTTTCTCAAATCAAGTTCTAAATCAGCAATCTTAATAATATTATTATCTTCTCTTTGTTGCCCTCGTCTAAGGAGCGTTTTTATTCGAGCTAGAAGCTCTGCAAAAGCAAAAGGCTTAACTAAATAATCATCAGCGCCTAGCTCTAATCCTTTTACTCGATCTTCGATTTGATCTCGGGCGGTAAGAAAAAGAATGGGCATTGTTTTACCGCTGCTACGAATATCATTGATAATATTCCAACCATTTAGTCCAGGTAACATCACGTCTAAAATAATTAAGTCATACTCTTCAGAAAGAGCTTGATGTTTACCCGTTAACCCATCTGTAACCCAGTCCGTAATATAGCCAGCTTCGGATAAACCTTGCTTGAGATAATCACCAGTTTTTTGTTCATCTTCAACTAATAGTATTCTCATTTCCGAATCCTAAGTCATTCATTAAAACTATAATAACGTTATAAAACATCTGATCGAGATAGATTACAAAAATGTCATTTTCAAGTCACTTAGATGTTCAGTGCTTCACTTTATTGTAGTAGCAAGAAATTAACTTTTAGAGAAACTTATGAAAACTGTAGTGCGTCGTAGTCTAACAATTTTAATGTGTGCTGGAACTTTAATTGCTGGTACTCAATCTTGGGCAAAAGATGTATCAACCTCAAGTGCCACTAAAACGGTAAAAGCACAGGAACCTTGTACAAAACCTTGTAAAATGGAAAAAGATGACAAGACTCAGCAAGATCATAGTCAACATCAGTCTCCTAACTCATCTGACATGTCAAAAATGGATCATTCTATGATGAATATGGACCATTCTAAAATGGATCATTCAAAGATGAATATGCCTAGTAGCAATAAATAATTTTATAAATAGCGAGAAAGAAGTATTAAAGTTTATACTAAATATTTGCTTTATTACTTCAATCTTGACCTTTCTAAAGGTGAGATAGAATGTCAAAAAAGTTAAGTCATATACTCTTAATTGGAGTTGGTTTATTTTCATCAACTTGGGTAATGGCGGCAGTTAAAGAATATGATTTAACAATCGCTGAACAAACTGTAAATATCACAGGAAAACCAGTTGAGAGAATTACTGTAAATGGTAAATTCGTTGCACCACTTCTTGAATTTGAAGAAGGTGATGAGGCCGTTATCCGTGTTCACAATAAGTTAAAAAATCAGGACTCTTCAATCCATTGGCATGGCTTATTATTACCTGGAATTATGGATGGTGTACCTGGATTTAACAAATTTAATGGCATTGCCCCTAATAAAACTTATGAATATAAGTTTAAAGTCCGCCAAAATGGTACTTATTGGTATCATTCACATAGTAAAGGACAAGAACAAGACGGTTTATATGGTGCTTTTGTTATTTATCCTAAAGATAAAACTCCACTAACAGCTGCTGAAAAAACCGATAAAGATTACGTTGTTTTGCTTTCTGATTTTCATAATTCGACAAGTGATCAAATTATGAAAAATATTAAAAAAGAAGCAGACTACTATCAGAACCGCCGCGAAACAGTATTCGATGTATTAAAACAAGTTAAACGTGATGGGCTAAAAGCGACTTGGCAAGACCGTTCTATGTGGAATCAGATGCGAATGCTGAAAACAGATATGTCCGATGTGACTGGTTATACATTTTTAATGAATGGCAAGACACCTCAGCAAAATTGGACGGGTAACTTCAAAGCTGGTGAAAAAGTTCGCCTTCGTTTTATTAATGCTTCCGCTATGTCATTCTTTGATGTACGCATTCCAAACCTAAAAATGACTGTAGTCAGTGCTGATGGTCAACCTGTAAAGCCCGTTCCTGTAGATGAGTTCCGTATTGGTACTGCTGAAACTTATGATGTCATTGTGGAACCAAAACAAGCACATTACCAAATTGAAGCTGAATCTATTGATCGTACTGGTTTTTCGGTTGGAACCTTACATGATGAAAATACCTTACCTGTAAAACAAATTGAGATGCCTAAACCTCGTCCTCGCTCTTTATTGACTATGGAAGATATGGGGATGGATCATGACATGTCTTCAATGCAAGGTATGAATCATGATATGTCTTCAATGAAAGGTATGGATCATGATATGTCTTCTATGAAAGGCATGAATCACGATATGTCTTCTATGAAAGGTATGGATCATGATATGTCTTCTATGAAAGGCATGAATCACGATATGTCTTCTATGAAAGGCATGAATCACGATATGTCTTCTATGAAAGGTATGAATCATGATATGTCTTCAATGAAAGGTATGGATCATGATATGTCTTCTATGAAAGGCATGAATCACGATATGTCTTCTATGAAAGGCATGAATCACGATATGTCTTCTATGAAAGGTATGGATCATGATATGCCGATGAATAGCGCTACTGTTAAGGCGGCTTCAGACAAGAATGATAATACCGTATTTGGATGGGCAAATGCTTCAACACCTGAAGGTAATAAAGCATTGCAATATAGTGATTTGCAATCGTTAGATCCTCAAAAAGACACTCGTGCAGCTGAACGTGAAATAGAGATCCGTCTTGGTGGAAACATGGAGCGTTATATTTGGACAATAAATGGTAAAAAATTTAATGAAGCCGACCCACTAGTGGTGAAGTATGGTGAACGTATTCGCTTAAAATTTGTCAATGACAGTATGATGGCTCACCCAATGCACTTACATGGCATGTTTATGCAGCTTGAGAATGGTCAGGATCCAAGCAATATGCCAAACAAACATACGGTAATTGTTCCACCTGGGAAAACGATAACCACTCTACTCACAGCTGATGAGTTAGGTGAGTGGGCTATTCATTGTCACCTGCTTTACCATATGAGTGCAGGAATGATGAATAAACTCATTGTAGCTCAAGTGGAAGATGGTAATTCTACAAAGACTGTTCCTCAGTCCCAAGTAAATGAGAAGGGAGTAAATCCACATGCACATCACTAATAATTTGTTTTCAAAAACAACTTTGATGATTGCGCTATTTGGATTATCAAATCTAACGTTCGCTAAAAATGAAACTCCTGTACAAGACAGTAATATTACAAATGGTATGAGAGTCTTATTACAGGAGTCTGGTGGCTTAAGATATAGCCCCCAAGAATTGTATCCAGAATATTATTCAATGGAAAATGCAAATGGGGGAGATAATATTATTCTGACCGCAAGAAAGAGATCAGCCCCATCTCATGATGATCATCTTAAAGAACATGGCGGACAAATTTATCAAGCAACAAAACTTGAAAATGAATGGATGGTTGATGAAGACGGTAAGGGCAACCTAGGAACAAAGTTTGAAACTTTAATTGGAACAGATGAAAATCGTCTATTTATTGAAGCCAATTCGGAAAAGTCAGAAAGTAATGATCCAAAATATGCTGTATCAGCACTTTATAGCCGTAACGTAGCCCCATTTTGGGATGTACAAGCTGGGGTAAGATATAGTGAAGATAAAAATAACAGCAGCAGCGATCGAGTGGATGGGGTTATTGGTATATTAGGTCTAGCTCCTTATTTCTTTGAAACACAAGCATATCTTTATGGCGGTGAGAATAATTTTTGGGGAGCAAGTTTTGAATTAGAACGTGATTTGCTTTTAACTCAGAAACTTATTACTCAACCTTATATCGAAGCAGATGTAATATTTAGCGATGATTCTAACTATGCTGCAAAATCAGGTTTATCAGAACTAAAAACTGGTATCAAAACCCGATATGAGATTACTAAGCGAATTAAACCTTTCATTGATGTTGCTTACCAATATGAAAAAGGACAGAAAGCCACTTCTATGCAAGAGGCAACAGAGTCTGAAAAGGGATGGAAATATGGTGCAGGCATCGAATTAGTTTTTTAAAATAGTATGATTTGGATTCATGAATGGTAGCTTCGGCTACTATTCATGAATTATTACTATTTATTTTCGAATCTGTAAAACTAAAAAAGCTTAATTTTTGGTCTATTTTTATGCAGTGGTTAAAAACATGCTTAAAATTATCACTTATGAGAGTTTTTGATATGCCAACTAAAAAACCAACATCTGAGCGTGATATCGCTAAAGCAGCTGCTTATATATTGCAAGAAAGCTTTTTTAAAGGGTAATCCCCCCTAAAAATAATAGGATCTAAAAGTAGAATTTTCTCTTAAGATACGAGCAGGAGATTCTGCATGAAAACATCTAAATTTACTGACAGTCAGATCATGTCCATCTTGAAACAGGCAGAATCTGGCACACCTGTAGCGACCCTTTGCCGTGAACACGGCATGAGTAATGCTACCTTTTATAAATGGCGTGCCAAATATGGTGGTATGGATACATCATTAATGGCTCGACTGAAAGAGCTAGAAGCCGAAAATACCAGACTTAAAAAGATGTATGCGGAAGAGCGATTAAAGGCCGAAATCATCCAGGAAGCGATGGCAAAAAAGTGGTAAAGCCATCTTGCCGGCGTAAGATGGCACAACAGGCAGTTGCCCAGCATGCCATTAGTATTCGTTTGGCTTGTAAAGCATTTGGCATTAGTGAAACCTGCTACCGCTATCAAGCCAAACTCAGCGATGACAATGCACTCATTGCTGAACAGCTCATTGAACTCACTGAGGAAAATTCCGATTGGGGCTTTGGTTTGTGCTTCTCGTATTTACGGCATGTTGAGAGTTGCTGCTGGAATCACAAGCGGGTTTACCGCATTTACTGTGAGTTGGCACTGAATCTGCGTATTAAACCGAGAAGAAGACTAAAACGGCATGCGCCTGAACCATTGAAAGAACCAATCCGAGAAAATCAGGTTT
>NZ_JBICLH010000079.1:0-1000 GCF_043105125.1 Acinetobacter sp. TYF_19 | reverse complement strand
CAACAGTATAAAATCCAGCCATAACTTCACTCGGTGTATACCAACCTAGTGTTTTTCTAGGACGATGGTTGAGTGCAAATTCTATCTGCTCTATTTGTTCGTTTGACACGTCATCAAACGATGATGATTTTGGCAGATATTGACGGATTAAACCATTCGTATTTTCATTTCTAGCTCGCTGAATAGACTTGTAAGGATCAGCAAAATACGTCTCTATGCCAGCATCAGTAATTCTTTTGTGTTCGGAAAATTCTTTGCCATTATCAAATGTCACACTATAAGCATGGCTCATTTGTAAACAATCTAATGCACAAGTAATCGTTTGAGAGGATGCTCTCGTTGGCCCTAAATGAACAATATGTACATACAGGCTCTTTCGATCAACGAGAGTCAATAAAGCACCTTTATGATGTTTACCAATCACCGTGTCACCTTCGAAATCTCCTAAACGTTGTCGTTGATCAATGACCTGGTCTCGGCAGTGAATACTTGTTTTATCAATGATTTGCCCCCTACGATCCGTGTTTTTGTAACCCCGTTTTCGATATTTCTTCTGATGCCTTAAGTGTAGATGAAGTTTACCGCCTTTTGATTTATCTTGATAAATGTACTGGTAAATCCACTCATGTGAAGGTACATCCAGCCAACCGCGTTGTGTTAAAGCACCTGAAATTTGTTCTGGTGACCAGTCCAAACCAATCAAGTAATCAATATAAGCGAAGGCAAACGCTGTCATGGGTGATGAAGGACGGTACTGTCTTTGACTTGCAAATTTAGCTGCCTGTTGAGCTCTATATCCACGTTGCCCAGTATTTCTTTTTAATTCACGGTAGATGGTTGATCGTGAACGTCCTAACTCCCGAGCAAGGGTAGCGATTGAACTTTTACTTTTCAAAGTAGCATAAATTTCGTATCTTTCATCTTGAGAAAGTTGGGTATATTTCTTCATTGTGTGCTTTCCAATTGCGAGTTGAAAAAGTCTAATGATTCTATGAATACA
>NZ_JBICLH010000078.1:0-96189 GCF_043105125.1 Acinetobacter sp. TYF_19 | reverse complement strand
AGTGCTCGGTTATATGCGGGCCAATTGGTTGTGCGGTAGATTTTGTGTGTAGGCTTCTTCATTTGAAAATTATATCGCTGAAAAACCCTTTACAGATAGGTTTGTGCAACAAAGCCATTGTAAAAAATGAAAAAGCGTTTCGAAAGTGAGTAAATTTATATTGATGCTTAAATGTCATCGGATTTAAATATCCGAAGTGTATGGTTCAGCCATCTTTAGATGGGTTGATGCCATGCTCGGTTCTCTTGAAAAATTCCAATTAAAAACAATCAGCGTGGTATGTATAAGTTTCAGCGCTTTATTGCTTACCGCTTGTCAAACTACTACGATAACGCGAAATCAACAAGCCAATACAGAGCAACAGCTCCAACAAGAAAAAGTCCAACAACCGAAACGTGTGATCTTTTTTTTGGGTGATGGTATGGGCATCACCACGCTTACCGCTTCACGTATTTATGTTGTTGGTGAAGATGGTCAGTTGGCGATTGATCGGCTGCCTGAGTCTGCTTTTGTTCGTACCTTTTCTGAAGATGCGCAAGTCACGGACAGCGCACCTTCGATGGGTGCGTACATGACCGGTGTGAAGATGAAAAACGAGGTGATCTCGATGCAGACAGGGACAATTGCGGTTGAACCTGACTCAGTAGGGAATAACCAGTGCGCTAGTAACCCACAAAACAAAAATAAGCAAAACACACAGACTTTACTTGAGTTAGCCAAAGCAAAGGGCTGGGGGACAGGGGTTGTGACCACAACGCGGATCACGCATGCCACACCAGCATCGACTTATGCGCATATATGCCACCGTGATGCTGAAAATGACATTGCATCACAGTTGGTCCCGAGCTCAAAAGGCGATGATTATCAACGCTATAACCTCAAACTCAAAGATGGAGTCGATGTGGTTTTAGGTGGAGGTAAGCGTCAATTTTTGCCTAAAGATGCAGGTGGAGAACGTACTGATGGGCGCAATCTAATTACCGAGATGCAAAAGGCAGGCTACCGCGTGGTTTTTGATGAAAACCAACTCTCTCAAGTGCAACTGGTGAAAAATGAAAAATTACTGGGTTTATTTAATCACAGTCATTTAAATTATGACTTGGATCGCACCAAGAAAAACTTGGCAGAGCCGAGTCTCAAGCAAATGACGCTGTCTGCTTTAGACATCCTGACGCAAAATAAAAAAGGTTTTTTCCTGATGGTGGAGGGCGGGCGTATAGATCATGCGCTGCATGACACCAATGCCAAACGTGCTTTACAAGACACGATTGCCTTAAATGATGCTTTAGAAGCAACCATTCAAAAGCTTAAACAAAGTGATCCTGAACTTAAAAATACACTGATTGTAATCACAGCCGACCATGATCACACCTTGGTTTTAAATGGTTATGCCAAGCGTACAGGAAAATACGTCGAAGGTAAGGAAACCAGTGTGCTTGGATTGGTAAAAAACTATGATCAAGCGGGCTTTGCTCAAGATATTCATGGTCAACCTTATCCGATTATCGGTTTTGGTACGGGCAAAAAACGCCCCACTCAAAACCGTATGGATGACTTGGTACTGAACTTAAAAGACACTGATGTCTGTCATCCTGTACAAGGGCCAAAGGCACCACAAGGTGAAAAATATAGTTTCACCTATCCTTTGGCTGAAACGGGTTGGTGTACGGGCACTGCTGCGGATGATTTCCAACAAGAAGCTGTGATTCAAACGGGCTATAAAGATAAAGAAACGCATGGCGGTGCAGATGTGTTTTTAGGTGCGATTGGTCAGGGAGCCGATCAGTTCTCAGGTAGCCTTGAAAATATTGAGGTCAATCACCTCATTCGTAAGATCACAGGCTTATAGCAGAGGGATATCACATGAAACATACTTTAAAAACCATCCCATACATGATGCTTCTGCTTACAGCGTCGATTTCTTCAAGTGCTTTGTATGCTGCGGACACCACAGTTACACCGACGAAAAGCGTTATATTCTTTTTAGGCGATGGCATGGGACCAACCACAGTGACGGCAAGTCGTATTTATGCTGTGGGGGAAAATGGCAAACTGGCCATGGACAGCATGAAGCACGCAGCAAGGATTAAAACCTATTCTGAGGATGGTCAAACCACAGATAGCGCTCCCTCTATGGGCGCCTATATGACTGGGCAGAAAAATAAAAATGAAGTGATTGCCATGACAACAGGAACGGTTGCGGTCGAACCTGAAGAAGGAAAATTGCCGAATGGCAAAAGCTTAGCGAAAGCCATCAACCGTTGTCCAGAACAGGGCAGTAGTATGGTCGCAGGGATGCCTGCGTTAAGTATTTTAGAACTGGCAAAAAAGCAGGGTAAAGCGGTTGGCGTAGTGACGACGACCGAACTCACCCATGCCACACCTGCGGCAACCTATGCACATATCTGTCACCGTGATGCGCAATACGATATCGCGCTTCAAGCTGTTCCAAAAGGTAAAGCTTATAATCCAAACTTATTGGATGGCATTAATGTCCTTATGGGAGGCGGCTTAAATCATTGGACGCCTTATGATGCAGTCTCTAACCCCAAAGGGCGCTTGGATGGTCGTGATTTATTGGCAGAGTTTAAACAGCAGGGTTATCAAACCGTTTTAAGCCAAAGGGATTTGGCACAGACGGTCAATACTCAGAAAATTTTCGGTGTATTCTCCACACAGTCGCATTTAAATTTTGATTTGGACCGACTCAAGAAGAATATAGAGAATGAACCGAGTCTGGCGGCGATGACTAGTAAAGCGATTTATGCACTGCAAGCACAGAGTCATGGACAAGGCTATTTCTTGATGGTTGAGGGTGGGCGTATTGACCATGCGCTACATGCCAATAATGCCAAACGGGCATTGCAGGAAACCAAGGCATTTAATGATGCAATTCAAACTGCACTGGATAAAGTGGATTTGAGCAATACCTTGATTGTAGTGACGGCAGACCATGACCATGTGATGACCTTTAATGGTTATGCCGCACGAACGGGTCAAACGACGGAAACTAATCCAGGTATTTTGGGGCTGAGCTATGACTATAATATTGCAAAAGAGCAAAATGCTTACAGCAAAGTGCTGGCTGATGGCCAAGTACATAATCCATACCGCGATGTAAATGGGGCAACAGGAACGACGCTTGTTTTTGGAAATGGTACGGGTAAACGTTTAGATATTCGTGACAGTATTAGCAACGAGCAAGCCTTTGCTGACGACTATAAACAAGAAGTCGGGGTACAACTGACGAAAAGCGAAACACATGGCGGCGGAGATGTGATGCTGTTTGCTGAAGGAAAGAATTCAAATCTATTCAAAGGCACACAAGAAAATACATGGGTATTTGAGCAATTGAAAAAGGCGTTTGGATTCTAATGGATACAAGATTTATACGGCCGTTCAAATTCAAAATGAAATTCTTAGCATTGTCTTTCAGTTTGCTCAGTCCATGGGTATGGTCGGCCGATGAATATCGTATTGATTATCAGATTGAACGGTTGGATGCCAATGGGGTCACGACAATTCAAAAATACAGTGAGAAAATAATTCGAGATGAGCAAAATATTTGGATTGAACGTTTAAACACACAAACGCATGCTGACGAAGCCCAGACACATAGCAACGCTCATATGTCTGCCAAAACAGACACCCATGAGCATGTGAGTTTTGACAGTGCAATTCAGTGGATGCAGCGCAAAGATGTAGTCGGGCAAGCAAACGTAGAAAGTCCGTTTCAGCGTTTTTATATTTTGCCAGATGAAAAAATGCGGGTGCAATTGCAGGATGTCGATCAAGAAATGCTAGGGATGAAAAACTGTTGGCGCTGTGAATATAGTTTGATTCATCCTGACATTTTAAAGCGAGCACAATTGATTCAACGTGATCCGAAGTTAGCGCATTATCAAATACGCAGTGCTGGGCAAACGTTGAATATTATATGGAGTGAACAGGATCAACTGGTTCAAAAATATGAATTGCTCAAACCCACCTCAGGCTATGCCAAAACCTTTACCGTGCGCAAAATTGGCCAACATGTTGCTACACCTTGGACACAAACAGAAAAATACAGCGAACGTGACTATGCGGACTTTAGTGATTAGCCGATGAGTTTTTGACTTTTAATTTCGACGTTACAATAGAAATACCCGTGATTTTTTGGGAAAAATAAGCGCTTAGGACTGTGCCGCTTGTACGGTTAAACCACTCCACCGCTTAAACGCACGTCGAAAATTAGTGGCATCGTTAATTTGTAAATACTGAGAAATCTGTTCAGTTTTAAAACCATGTACACGATATAAAATGATGGCAGTATGCAAACGACTTTGATCGAGTTGCGCCTGAAAATGGGTCTGATGCTTTTTTAGTTTACGTTTTAAGGTGGCAGAACTCATTTGAAAATAGTCAGCGGTTTGTTCGAGTTGAATATTATTTTGAATATTCTGCATTAAATATTGGTGCAAACTGAGCAAAAAACTCTGTTGAATATTTTGAGCTGTCATTTCTTTCAGCGCATATTGATAACTGATTGCAGCTAAGGTCGAAGAGGCATTGGGAAGTTTTTCATAAATCAAATCGCGAGGTAGGCTCATCATGTTGATCGGGCGATTAAACTCTAAAGCACTGCCTAAATGTGTCCAATATTGTTCAATATAATCCGGTTCAGAAAAATTAAACTCGAATTTCCACGCTAATTTGGCTTGGTACAGTTGACGGCTAAACGCTTGTATTGCACTCATTGCACTTTCGATTAAAAAGCGATTTTCAAGCTTGTTTTCATCTAACCAATAAATATGAATATGGCTTTGACTGTACATGAGTCGAGGGCATAACCAAGGTGAAACGGACGCGGAAAATGTTAAATAACGGCTAAGTGCCTCATCGAAGGTCGATGCATAAAGCATGGATTTAATGGCGTCATTAAAGGGGGTGGTTAGGCTGCGTTGACCAAATAAAAAACTGATGTCCTGATTGCGAAAACACTGTTCAGCATTTTTTAAAACCTGTTGTAACTGTTGTTGACTAATTAGTTTTTGCCCCGAAAAGATATCTTCTAAGAAAATACTGCTGCCACTGAGCAGGACGTGATGTTCGACTTCATGACTCGCTGCCAAATCAATTAAAATAGACAATTGATGATGCGCAGGAATGTAGCTGTAGTCGCATTCAAAGCTCATATCATGACTCGCTTCGGTGAGTAGTACTGCTTCACTTTGAGCAATTGCTGATTTAAGGCACTCAAGAGTTGTTGGGCAGTTTGGTATTGTCCGACAGCGCAGCAGGTCGTGAGTGCTTTTAGAGGAATGTGCACGGACAGATCACGTTGATAATAAGCACTGACCATAAGCATGCGTTCAAGTTGAGCAGCCATTTTTTCAGCCTGTTGTAGCTTAGCCTCTGGTAACAACATAATAAAACGATCTCCTGCGAAGCGGCAGAGCAGGTCTTGTGGTCGTAAGTTTAAGCTAATCAATTGTGAAACATGCTGTAAAATAGATGTGCCTTCATCAAAGCCATGTGTTTGATTAATCTGATTAAAATTATGCATATCTAACAATATGACGGACATGTCGCTGGGTTCATGCAAGTTTTGCTCGATTGCGGCTTTGAGCTGTGTTTTAAAATAATGAGCATCGGCCAAAGGGGTGAGTGCATCGAATAAGCGATGATCCCGATAAATACGTTCTCGTTTTTGCATGTGTTTAGAAATTGCCTGTTCTTCTTGATGCCAAAAATAAATCCCGATGGTAAATAGATACAGTCCAATTGGAAAAGGAATGGACTCAAGCCATGCATCCCACATGATTTCTTTAGGCAGGCGAATAAACTCATCTAAGCTGTCCATCCACATGTGGAAAAAAATAAAACACAGTCCATAAAAGATATAGTTGGTTACACGGCCCAAAGGACGGCTTTTAATAATAAAGAAAATCCAAATACCAATAAAAACAGTTGCTCCCCCTTCACCTAAAATATCGACCCAGTTCCATTCAGCAAATGACTTGCTCTGCCCAAGTAAGATAAACAACCAAAGGGATAAGCTACAGGCAGTCGCTACACATAATAAAGGCCAGCGGTAGTAAGCAAAGTATTTAGGCATAGCATTTTTTGAAATGATTTATTTTCGCCCAAGCTAAACAGATTTAGATGACAGTTTGATGGCAATGGCTAGGGTCAAAATAGATCAGGGTATTTTTGATTTTTGAGAGTAAAAATGCTGAAAAACCCTATCTTTGAGGTGAATATGCATCATTCTGTATGCTCAGTATTTTCTCTATACAGATCAAATTAGCTCATTTTTTGCTGAAAAAGGACAAAAACAAATAAAAAGGACAGATCGTAAAAGGCACTGTCACATCATGTTCACATTCAATTTCTATTGTGCGTTCAAACCATGCCACTTTGGCTTGAGGGGAAGAACATAATGCAAAATAATCAGAGCCGTTTCATGAAACATAAGCGTGCGGGTTTTCAGCTCAGCACACTGGTCCTGTCAATGCTGAGCATGACGCATCTACATGCCGAAGATAACACGGTGGAATATGTACAGGTCATTGGTCAAGCTGCAAGTATGGATAAAGCACTCAAAGAACAAAAACGTGCCGACCAAATCAGCAGTGTGGTACATGCCGATGGCATTGGACAATTACCCGATGACAATGCCGCAGAAGCGTTGCAACGGATACCAGGTGTATCTACAGAGCGTGACCAAGGCGAAGGACGTTTTGTTTCCGTTCGTGGTTTAGGCGCTGACTTAAATGCAGTAACCATCAATGGTACTTTGGTTCCCGCGCCTGAAAGCGATCGCCGTGGCGTAGCATTGGATGTCTTACCTTCAGAGCTAGTACAGTCATTGGCTGTGGTGAAAACGCTGACACCAGACATGGATGCCAACTCATTAGGTGGTACGGTGCAGGTTGAAAGTTTATCGGCTTTTGACCATGACGGTTTGTTTTATACGGGAACGATTGAAGGTGGTTATGATGAAAAACGGGAAAAATATAGCCCTAAAGCATCTGGTGCTATCAGTAATCGTTTCAGTGTTGGTGAGGGGCAAGACAACCTTGGGGTGGCACTGGCACTGAGTTATCAAAACCGAAAATTTGGCTCGGACAATGTTGAAACGGGTGGGGCTTGGGATGGTGACGCACTTGAAGAAACCGCAATGCGTCAATATGACATCGAACGTGAGCGCATTGGTGCGGGTTTAAACTTTGATTACCGTCCGAATGACACAGGCGAATACTATTTAAGAACTTTATATAGTCGCTTTAAAGATACTGAATCGCGTCAAGAAGTTTCAATTGAATTTACCGATCCGCAAACTGCAGGGCAAAGTGGAGATGCCGAAGTCACTCGCTCATTAAAAAGCCGTGTTGAAACACAAGAAATTCAGTCCTTTGTTTTAGGGGGCAAGCAAGGTTTTGGCACGTGGACGGTGGAAGGTCAGCTCGGTTATAGCGAAGCATCGGAGGAAAATCCAGGGGGAATTTCGGGGGCAAAATACCAAGGTGATTTTAGTAATGTTGGATTTAATAGTACGCAAAAACCTGTAATTACGGCAGACCAAGATTTTTATGATGCGGCCAACTATGAGTTAGATTCGGTGTCGTGGGAAAAATCTAAAACCACCGATAAAGAATACAACGGTAAATTAGACTTTTTGAAAGACTATATGCTGGGGAATTATGCTGCTGCATTGAAGTTCGGCGGAAAAATCAGTCAACGTGAAAAAACCAACAATACCGATGAATGGAAATATGAAGATCTCAGTACGTCAAGTTCAGATTTCAATTCAAACAGCCATTATGAACTGGGTCAGTTTGGTCCAACCATTAATAAAAACGCTATTAAAGATAAAATCAGTGGATTAAATCCAAATGATTATGTGGTTGCTGACGGTTCAATCATTAATGACTTTAAGTCGAATGAAGACATACAAGCGGCTTATGTCATGAATACCGTTGATTTGGATCAACTGCGTGTGATTGCAGGTTTACGTTATGAAAATACCAACTTTGAAGCACGTGGTTTTGAGTTCAACGATGATGTGATCACTGCGACTAAATATAAAAATGACTATGATCATTGGTTGCCAAGCCTACATTTACGTTATCAATTGGCCGATAACGCTTACCTCCGTGCCGCTTGGACCAATAGTGTGGTACGTCCAAACTTTGCGCAAAGTGCACCAAGTGTTTATATCGATGGCGATGAAGCTGAGTTTGGTAACCCAATGTTAAAGCCTTTAGAGTCTTCTAACTTTGATTTGGGTGTAGAAAAGTATTTTGGCAAAGCCAGTATGGTGGGTTTCTACGCATTTTATAAAGATATCGATAACTTTATTTATAACACCAATATTGCAGGAACAGGGCAATGGGCTGACTTTGATGAGGCGATTACCTATAAAAATGGTAATGAAGCAAAACTGTACGGGATGGAGTTTGCCTACTCACAAAAGTTTGACCATCTAGGAGCACCATGGAACGGGTTCTTGTTGGGTTTAAATACCACCTTTAGTAAGTCAGAGGCGGATATTGATTCGATGAAAGATGGCGAACTTCTGAGCCGTCGTATTCATTTACCAAACCAGTCGGATGTGGTCGGTAATGCCATGATTGGTTGGGAAAATGAACGCTTTGGTGTACGACTTTCAGCAAATTATAAATCGAACTATTTGTATGCATTAGGTGATATCGACACGCCAGAAAAAGACATTTATACCGATGACCAAATCTTCCTTGATTTCAGTAGTCATGTGAATTTATCTAAAAACTTACAATTGACGTTTGATGTGCAAAACATCACCGATGAAACTTATTACAACTATGCAGGCTCTAAGGCTTATAACGCTCAATATGAAGAATATGGCCCAGCATACAAACTTGCACTGACCTACACCCATTTTTAAATTTCACTAAATAAACGCTCAGGTTTTCTTTGTTGAGAAGAAAACCTCGAGATATGTTTGCCCAAATTTGAGTAATTTTATGAATTTTTCAAGCTTTAAATTGTCTGTTTTAACAAGTTGCATAGTGTTACTGACAGCGTGTAGTCAGCATGGTGTTTCTCCATCTCCTGTAAGCTCACAACCATTAACGGTGGATCAGCCAACAGCAGAAAAGCTCCAATTACGCGAAGTTGATACAAATGAAGCTAAAACTGAAGATGTGCAATGGTTGAACTTAAGTACATGGCCAGAAGTGACTGCTCTATTGAGCAGTAAGAATAAAGGTCTTCAGTTTTTAGATGATGAACAAAATGTATTGCATCACATTCAAGGGCAGTTTGGACGTTTTGATTACCGGATTGGTTCGGAGCGTTTATTGATTGCTGCATCGAATTTGCAACAACAGCAAATTCAACTGATGAGCATGAACTTAAAAAATAAAGTATGGGACAAACCCAGCTTTATTCCAAAGCGTTCATTTAAGTCAGAAGATGTTTGTCTATATACCGATGCTCAAGGCTTGAGTTTTGCCTTTTTAGTCGGTGAAGAAGGGATAGGTGAGCAGTGGCTTGTGGCGAATCGTGAAAAAGCATTGGCCCTGCCGCAGTTGGTACGTCGTTTAAGTTTTCCACCAGCAAGTACTGTTTGCAAGGTGAATGATACTAGTGCAGAACTCTTAATCAATGAAGAAAATGTCGGTGTTTGGGCATATCCAGCTCATTCCGAAGCAGGTATGGTGCGCCAAGCAGTCGATTTGGTAAAACCGTTTGGCTCGATTCAAGGGACACCATCCGCAATTAGCATTGTGGATGATCACATTGCGGTGCTTGATGAAGAAAAACCACTGCTTTATCGCTATCAAAAACAAGACAAGCATTGGAACATCCTAGAACCATTACAGCTGAGTGGTTTAAAGGAGGCGGAAAGTCTGAGTATTCGCGGAAATTTAACCGATAAATCTCTACTGATTTTAGATGATAAAACGGTGAAATCAGCCGATGTTGAATGGGAAACTCAGACCCAGACCAAAGCTCAAAGTATCATCACTATCCCTGCAGAAGTGCAGACGGAGGGTGTGCCAAGTACAGGTGATGCGGCTGATGATCCTGCCATTTGGCACAATGCCACACAGCCGAGTCAATCCCGTATTTTAGCGACAGATAAACAAGGTGGTCTACAGGTTAACGACTTACAGGGCAAAACTGTGCAGTACTTGCCAGTAGGGCGATTGAATAATGTCGATGTACGCCACGGTTTTAAATGGGGCAATCAGACAGTCGATTTGGCGGTGGCATCGAACCGAGATCATAACAGCCTGCATCTCTTTGCGATTCAACCCAAAACGGGCAAGGTTTCTGTGCTCGGCGAGTTAGCAACTACATTGGATGATATTTATGGCATTTGTATGTACCGCGATGCTCAAGGGGAAATCTATGCCATTCCTAACGATAAAAACGGGACTTTCGTTCAATACCATATTACGGCTGCACAGCAAAAATTACGGACTGAAGAAGTACAACGTTTTTCAGTTCAAACCCTACCTGAAGGCTGTGTCGTAGACGATGCCACAGGGCGTATTTTCTTGGGTGAAGAAGATGTCGCGGTGTGGGTAAAAGATCTCAACCCAAAATCTCAGCTTCCTATGCAGCAGGTGATTGGCGTAGGAGAGGTGATGCATGATGACATTGAGGGAATGGGACTTTATCACGGCAAAAACCAAAGTTATTTGGTGGTTTCAAGCCAAGGCAATGACAGCTTTGTGGTGCTTGATGCCGCAGCACCTTATAAGGTTCGTGGCGCATTTCGTGTAGGCATCAATATCGACAAAGGCATTGACGCTGTGTCTGAAACAGATGGACTGGATGTGAGCTCCCTAAATTTTGATGGCAAATGGAAGCAAGGCATGTTGGTGGTGCAAGATGGACGTAAACGTATGCCTGAAACCAATCAGAACTTTAAATACGTGCCGTGGGAAAAAATCGCCCAAGCGCTGCATTTGGACTAAATAGCGCTTTAGTACATAGGCTGGGGCAAAGAGTCACAGCCCATTTTAAAAATATACATGTACTGCATTTTGGCAGCAATCAAAGAAATTGGAGTGTGTTATGCAAGCAACTATGGACCAAATGTCGATTTGGATGTTAATCAGCCATGCCAGTGTGTTGGTCAAAGCTGTGATGTTAATTTTAGTTTTATCCTCAGTCGTAAGTTGGTATTTAATCGTGCGTCACGGTATGTTACTTCGTGGACAAGAGCAGCTTTGGAACCGCTTTTTAAAGAATTTTAGACAGCAAAAAGATCTCAATCTTTTACAGCAAGACTACCAACAGCCTGAACAACAAAAAGGCGTTGTCAGCATTTTTCAACATGGGGTTGATGAATACCATCAATTGATCAAAGATGAGCAACTTACTACAAGTGATGTAATTGATGGGGTAGAACGTCGTTTACTCAGCAGCATTAGTGAAGAAGAAGAAAAGCTTCAGCAAAATCTCACCTTTCTTGCAACAGTCGGTTCAGTTAGTCCTTATATAGGCTTATTTGGAACGGTCTGGGGCATTATGAATGCGTTTATTGGACTGTCTGCCGTTGAACAGGCAACCCTCAATACAGTTGCACCAGGGATTGCAGAAGCGCTGATTGCAACAGCTATTGGTTTATTTGCCGCTATTCCTGCGGTCGTGGCGTATAACCGCTTTTCGGCACGTGCTGACAAGCTTTCCAGTCGTTATTACGGTTTTGCCAATGAGTTGCAAACGCGTATTTATCGTTTGTTGGGGCACACTGAGCGCACTTCGCGTTAAGGAGCAACAGCCATGATTAAGCGTCCTCAAAAATTAAAACCCAATGCTGAAATGAATGTGGTTCCTTATATTGATGTCATGTTGGTGTTGTTGGTAATTTTTATGGTGACTGCACCAATGTTGACGCAAGGCATTCAAATTGATTTGCCTAAAGTGGATGCCAATGTCATGCCCGCGTCACAACAGCAGCGTATTGTAACCTTATCTATTCAAGCCAATGGCCAGTATTACTGGAATATTGGATCAGAAGTGAATACCGAGAAAGTTACGGATCAGGCCATTGATTTAGCCACTATGCAACAAAAACTGGTTCCGATTATTCAAAAAGATAAAAGCCTACAGTTTTATGTACGTGCCGATCAGGATGCTGATTATCAACTGGTTGCACAGGCTATAGCATCCTTACAAAAAAGTGGGGTAACGAACTTGGGGCTAGTGACAGAGGAGCCACAATCATAATGGCAACCGTTTCCAAAATTAGGTTTCGTGATCAAGGTCTAGCATTTTCGGTCACGGCTGGATTGCATATTGCGCTAATTGCATGGTTATGTACGGTTGAGATGCATGAAACATTGGCGGAACCCAAGCCGAAAACCATTCAATTACAATTTGTGAAAATACCACCTCCAGCCAAACAACAACCAGAACCTAAAAAGCCTGAGCCGATAGTCGAAGAAAAACCCTTACATGCGCCTGTCAAGAAACAGGTTGAGAAACCTACTGAAGTCCAACCGAAAACCACCAAGAAGTTTGTAGAGTCACAGAGCAACAAAATTGTACCTACAGCGTCTAAACCGACACAGCAAGTCGTGACGGAAAAGCAAACGGCAGTAGCGGAATCTCAGAAAACAGTAGATACGCAGTCTCAAGCGGATATACCAACTCAGACGAAGACCCAGAAATCAGTAGAACCTAAAGCACAAACTCATCCTGAATCATTTGATGTTAAAAATTATCAACCTGTTACAAAAATAGCACCAGCTTATCCTGAACAAGCTTTGGATCGTAAGCTGGAGGGGGATTGTACGGTGGTGTATAGCGTGAACGAAAAAGGACGGGTAGAAAATCCAAAGGCACAAGGCGACTGTCATCCGATGTTTGTACGACCTTCGATTCAGGCTGCTCTCACTTTTAAATATCAGCCGAGATTAGTCGATGGCAAACCGACCAGTGTGTCAAATGTTAAAAATACCTTCCAATATCGTATTGAAAGTTAATTTTATGTACTAACTCAAACCAGAGCTGGCAGTCCATTCTTTCATATGTCTGTCTAGTTAAATTTGAACTAAATTCTTTTTAGCCTAAATCTTCTTTCTATCAAGAAACGTTTCAAATAGTGTCAGTCTACAGCACATTTTTCCTTGAAACGTTTTATGGAAACGTTCACAACCTACATATATTTAAGGGTTACTGCTTTTGTTTTTATGTGATTAATATTCTTAATGGCTAAATATAGGTCTTCATCATGTTGTTCTACTTGACTGAAAAACTTCGTGTCGATATCTATCAGAAGTCGGAGTATAGGTACGTTTTACGATTGATAGAACCGGTTTATTCAACTTAATGTCATCTCGTGCCATTTTAGCTTCCAAGCATTTAGTTGCTTCTTAAATAAAGTTCTTAAGATCATGTCGAGGTGATATGAAGTGAACAACACTTTTTGAATCAACTACACCATTCTTGCAAAATTCATTACTGATACGATGTTGACCTACTGGATTACAAAATCGTTGATGACCTTTGATGAGTAGTGAGGAATATTTTTTGGGTTATAAGCGTCATCTAAACTCGGGATTAATTCATCTATTTTCTTTGCTTGTATGAAATTAGGTTTCAATGGCTCTTTTTGAGTAACAGGTCCAATATCTTGATCGAAATAATAAATGTTTAGCATTTGTATGTGCTTGTTCTAGGGTGGTACACACCATGGTTACCAATAGTTTTCCTTTTATTTTGGCCATTCGGCATGAGTGTTTCAATAAAGTAGATTTTAGATTGGGTAACAACAACACCAAAGCCAATGGTTAGAGAGTCACGATAAAAAACTTTTTCCCTGATATCTCTAGAGGGAGACTATCAATAAATGGTTTTATTAGCTTATGTCTTTGCCCCATTGCACTTTTTAACTGATTGAAACAATGCATAGCAATATAGCACAATAATTTTAGAGCCTACCGTAATGCCTACTTTTGATGATTTATGCGGATTGAAGTGAACAGAGCGAGGGAGGAGTTCAGTTATAAGCTTATTGTTATTAAAATAAATAAAGTACTCCGAAGATGCCGCTGCATGTGTCGTTACCCTGAACCCGATGAGTTCAAGGTGGACGCGACGTATACTTGCTGGGTTTCCCACATGAAAGTGGGCATACACTCTAAATATACAGAACACATCCATAAGTTTAAGTATCGGCAGGGGAATAGACCCGCTGGCGAACACCTCAGAGTTGCCTTAAGTATAACGAATCTCACGCTGATGGCAACTCATACACCGCTACGAACTGTAAACAACTGGAGTAAGTGTTGATACTTTATTCAATTAAGTCGAGTTTAAACAAGTTCCGCAACGTCATCGATAATATTTGCCAGTAATCGTTCTGCGTGCGCATACTCTTGTAGTGTTTTATTCATCGACAACACTTCTTGCATTAACTCTAGTGCCACCATAATGATAATTTTACTGGGTTCTACCCGTGGCGCTTTACGACGAAACTCATCATATTTATCATTTAAAAGCAGAGCTGCACGTTCAAGGTCGGCTTTTTCTTTTTCCGTTGTGACTAAACGAAAGCTATGACCTAAGACACGTAATTCAACGGTAATTGGTTCGCTCATGATTAAACTTCCTCGCCAGCTTCAGTAGGGTGGGCAAGTTGTTGAATTTCTTGCGCGTGATGATCTTGCTCTGTACCTAAAACAGCCAAACGTTGGATGATGGCTTCGACTTTAGCTTTGGCATGCTCATTTTTTTGTAACAATCTTTCACGTTCTTGCTGAAGTGCTTGGATTTCTTGCTGAGCTAGACGCTGATCATTGTTCATTTTTTCTTTAATTGCACGTAATTCATTACGTTCAGCCAAGATTTCCTGAAAGCGATTTTTTAAATCCGTACAACTTTTTTCCAAACGACTATACCGATCGGCCAAAGCAGTCGCATCAGTGTTCAAGTGTTGATATTGGGTCTGAGCGTTGCTTAATTGCTCAGTTAAATCGTCAATTTGTTCTTGCTTCTGGGTAATTAAGCCATTTTTTTGCACAACTTGAGAACGGTGCTGTTCTTCAGCATCCAGTTTAGCTGCATTTAAAGTGCTATTTTCACTTTCAAAATGAGCAAGTCGCGTTTTTAAAACGCCAATATGCGCCTGTAGACGCTGTAATTCTTCTAACATATCGTGGTCGCACAGTGTTGCAAACAAAGGTAATATATAAGAAGTATAGAGATTGGATAAACGAATGCAAGACGATATTTCAGGTTGGTCAGAATGGCAGCCAAATTTTTCTAAAATTGAAGAGATTTCTAGCCCAAGTGAGTTACATGGTTTACTCACAGGTATCATTTGTGTAACTCAGGCACCGAGCCGTGAAGAGTGGCAACACATCCTCACGACTTTGGAAATTCCTGAGTTAAGCGAAGAAGCTTTGGCTTTGTTAGCCGATGAAGCAGAAGATGTCGCACATGCACTTTCTGACGATGAGTTGGACTATTTACCGTTACTTCCCGATGACACCCATACGCTGGCAGACCGTGTACAAGCTTTGGCGGATTGGTGCGCAGGCGTAGTGCTGGGCTTTGGTTTGGCGTCGGGTCATATTCGCCCAGATGAAATGGAACTGATCGAACATTTACAAGATGTGGCGGCAGTTGAGTTTGAAGAAACCGATGATGATGAAGAGGGTGAAGAGAGCTATCAAGAGTTATACGAGTTCGTACGTTTAATTCCTGTGAGCTTATCTGTAGGCCGCAAAAAGATTGCAGTTGAGGAAAGTTCTCTGCTTAAACACTTTCATAACAAGCAACAAATTGATCGTTCTGTAACAGAAGCGAACAATGTTGTAGAAATGTTTACGCCGCATCGCCCAAGCTGATTGGCATAAGACTTGCTGCGCGTACATGATAGGGTGCGCGTGGCACTTATATTCTCTGGTATAAAAAAGACAGATCAAACATGAAACTAACGCAAGTGGATTTTCAGGAACGCCGTGATCGTTTGGCTGAACAAATGGGGCCGAACAGTATTGCCATTATCGCAACCAGTCCAGTGGCGATGCGTAATCGTGATGCAGCCTATAAATACCGTACCGATAGCAGCTTCTTTTATCTGACTGGCTTTGCTGAGCCCGAAGCCGTAGCGGTTATTGAAACCTTTGCCGAAGACGATGAAGACGGGTACAGCTACAGTTTGTTCTGCCGTGAACGTGACCGCGAGATGGAAATCTGGAATGGTTACCGCGCAGGTGTGGATGGTGCGGTAGACGACTATGAAGCTGACGAAGCGTATGCGATAGATTTGTTAGATGAAGAAATCATTGAAAAACTCTTAAGCAAAGAAAAATTATTCTATCGTATTGGGCAACAGCCCGAATTTGATGCGCGCGTAGCAAAATGGATCACGACGGCCAATGGTGAGTCACGTCGTGGGACTGCTGCACCTGCGCAAGTGATACAGCTAGACTGTATTTTAGATGAAATGCGTTTGTTTAAATCAGCACAAGAAATTGAATTGATGCAAACGGCTTCTAATATCTCTGCACAAGCTCATACTCGTGCCATGCAAACCGTTAAGCCAGGCATGATGGAATATGCTCTAGAAGCTGAGCTGAATTATGTATTTGGTCAAAATGGCTGCGTACCGTCGTATAACAGCATTGTCGGTGGTGGTGAAAACGCTTGCATTTTGCACTATGTAGAGAACAACAAAGAGCTAAAAGATGGCGATTTGGTACTGATCGATGCAGCGTGTGAATATGAATATTATGCTTCAGACATCACCCGTACTTTTCCCGTCAACGGAAAGTTCAGCCCTGAGCAAAAAGCTCTTTATAATGTAATTCTCGATGCACAACTTGCTGCAATTGACGCAGTGCGTGTAGGCAACTCGTATAAAGAACCACATAATGTTGCTGTGCGCATTCTAGTCCAAGGTCTACTTGATCTGGGGATTATGCAAGGTGATATTGAAGAGATTATCCAAAAGGAAAGTTTCCGTCAGTTTTATATGCATGGTACAGGACATTGGCTCGGTATGGATGTGCATGATGTTGGTTCATATAAGCAAGAAGGTGTGTGGCGTGCCTATGAAGAAGGCATGGTGGTGACGGTTGAACCGGGCTTGTACATTGCACTTGATGATGAAACGGTTGATGCGAAATGGCGTGGCATTGGTATTCGTATTGAAGATGACATCGTAGCAACCCAAAACGGTCCACTGAATTTGACTGCGAAAGTGGTGAAGTCGGTAGAAGAGATTGAAGCGTTAATGGCGCGATAAATATAATTTACTGTATAAAAGCCGATCATGAGATCGGCTTTTATTTTTTATAAGGTGTTTATGTTAAATAGAGGCCTACAATATTTTATAAATAAAAAATTTTAGTTATTTCAGGCTTTGTTGCATAAATATGTAAGCATCTGATTTAAATAAATTTAATTTTGGATCAAAAAATAATCAAAACTTTTAAAATCATATAGTTATGAAATCTTTGTGCAACAAAGCCTCATAGAAGTAATAACGCACAATACATAAGACAAGTTATGCAACCAATCATTAATAATCCTGTAGGATATCAATTAGTCTCAAATATTACTTTAATTCCGGTAGTTCCATTACTTTTCTTAATTTACTGAACTTTATCCTAATGAAATATATAATTTTTTTAAGCCTAGTGTTTTCATCATTATCATTAATTGGTTGTAAAGAAAAACGTGTGGACTATTTCAAATACGAAATTGTAGATGGCATAAATATTTGTGCATTGAAAACTGAAGAAATTAAAGAGGCTATCGATTTTTCCATGTTCGATACGTCTTTTAAGAGTATCAACGGAAACTTTAATGATGAATTATCAAAACAAATTTATGAAAGAAGTCTAAAAAACATCAGCCAAAAAGAAAGTAAACATGTTTTTTGCTTTTCAAAAAATAGTTTGAAATCAGATTTTTTAGAGACACAAATTAGAATTGAACTAAAAAGTGAAAAAAATTTCAGACAATATGAATTTATAAACTTTTTTTGTTTGAAAAATAATAACTTAATAAATTTTAAGGACAGAGAAGAGGCTATAAAGTCATGTCAATAATGTTAAATTTTTCTAAAAATAACATAATACACCTTATACGTAATCCTTTGAATTACATTTTAAATTCAATTGCTTATGTTTTGTTGAAGAGCTCAATCTGAAGTGGTTGGGCTTTTTTATGTATTATTCATTTTTCATGATCATTATTTGTTTAAAGTTGCACATTTCTTATAAGTCTATTTAAACAGTGTCCTGAAGAAGTTTTGATGAAAATCGAAAAGATTGCCTTTTCAGAAATCATGACATGACACTTTACGGTGAAAGTACGTAAAAACATCCATTTCATTATAAAAAAGAAAATCTTTGATGTAATATAAAACCATTAAAACTTATAGGTATTTGAAGTTTGTGACTTTAGGTACGCCATAAAAAGGATAGAAGCATGCAACAAGAAGTCATCATAGTCGGTGGTGGTATGGTCGGACTCAGTCTGGCGTTGATGTTAGCCAAACAAAACATTGCGGTGAAGCTTTTAGAGGCGATCAAATACCCAAATTATGATGATGTAAACCTTGCGCCATACCATTCTAGTTTTGATGCACGAAACAGCGCACTGTCTCGTCGTACAGTTCAAATTTACCAAGAACTGGGTTTATGGAGCGCTTTACAAGAACATGCAACGCCTATTTTAGAAGTAAATATCACCGAGCAAGGTAGCTTTGGTAAGGCACGCCTTAAAGCAGAACAAGAAAAAATCGAAAGCTTCGGGCAGGTCATAGAAAACGCATGGCTCGGTCGTGTACTACTGACGAAAGTTCAAAAACAACCATTCATTGAGTTGATTGATGGTGTACAAGTCACCCAACTGACCCAAGATGCCGATATGGCTTACATAGACGCGAGTCGTGGAGAAGAACAACTGTCATTGCAAGCAAAACTCGTCATTGCTGCAGATGGACGTGATTCATTCTGCCGTAAAGCCTTAGGAATTGGTGCTTCAGAACATGATTATGATCAGGTCGCTATCGTCACTACAGTACAAACTTCAAAACCGCACAACCATGTGGGTTTCGAACGCTTTAGTAGCTTAGGACCATTGGCACTGTTGCCGCTTCCAGGTGAATACCGTCGCTCCGTGGTTTGGCCTGTGAAAAAAGGCACAGAAGGTGAATGGTTGGGCGATGAAAATGACCAACATTTCTTAGATGCTTTGCAAGACACTTATGGCGACCGTGCAGGAAAGTTCCAAAAAACAGGTAAGCGTTTTAGTTTTCCATTGTCACAAGTGTTAGCAGAAAAGCAGGCGGTAGGACGGGTGGTCTTAATGGGTAATGCTGCGCATACCATTCACCCCGTTGCGGGGCAAGGTTTTAACCTGTGTATGCGAGATGCGCACGTCTTGGTCCGTTATTTAACGGAGCAAATTGCGCAAAATGCCGACTTGGGCGATGCCGCAATGCTGCAAGCTTATGAGGCTTCACGTTTGACTGATCAACAACGCGTAATTAAGTTCTGTGATTCGGTGGTACGAGGCTTTAGCAATAGCAATCCAATCTTAAAGTTTATTCGGAATACTGGTTTGGTTGCGTTTGATACGATTCCAGGTATTAAACCGCTCGTTGCCAACTATGCCATGGGGCTAAAAGCATGAGTCATGTTCAAACTGATGTTTTAGATGTGGTGATCATTGGTGGTGGTTTGGTCGGTGGACTGACCGCCTTGCTTTTAGCGCAAGGCGGTGTGCAAGCTACCGTACTGGATGCTGCACCTATTTTAGATGAACAAAAAAACTTAAGTGTTGCAAACCCACGTGTTTTGGCACTCAGTCAAGCAACGATACACTTACTTAAAACCGTTGATGTTTGGGATAAAATTGCCCGCCAGATGCCGTATAGCGGCATGCAGGTGTGGAATAAAAATGGCTATGGTGAAATTAACTTTGGTCATGCGTCCAAGCAGGAACCACAAGGCGAACAAGCACTCGGTTCTATGGTTGAGCCAAGTTTACTTAATTTAGCGATTCAACAGCAGATGCTTGCTGTACTCAACGATTACCGAACTCAGGTTAAAGTTGCCCGTGTCGAAGAAGGTGTTGGGCTGTGGTATATCCATTTGGCAGATGGTACGGTGTTGAAAACCAAATTGGTGATTGGTGCAGATGGTGCAAACTCTTTTGTACGGGAACAAGCGTTTATCGATATTGATGTGCTGGACTACAAACAAGCAGGTCTAAGCTGTGCCATTCGTACTGCACAGCCTCATCAACACGTTGCACGTCAGATTTTTTTAGAAACGGGGCCTTTGGCCTTTTTACCAATGGCGAGTTTAAAACCAGAGCAAGCAGGGCATTGGCAGTCCATCGTATGGACGCTCCCCGAAGATTATGCAGAAGAATATGCTGCACTTTCAGATGCTGAATTTACCCAGCTGTTAACGCGAGAAAGTCATCACATGTTAGGCGAAGTGTTGGAAGCGACACCGCGTGCCACTTTCCCACTCAAAGCACGTGCTGCACAGCAATACGTCAAAGCAGGCTTGGCTTTAATTGGTGATGCGGCTCATGTGATTCATCCGTTGGCGGGGCAAGGTGTGAATATTGGTTGTCTTGATGCAGCTGTACTGTGTGATGTATTGCTACATGATCTAGCACGTGGCGTGTGGGCACATGAGCAAACACTGAAGCGTTATGAACACCGCCGTAAAGGACAAAATGATGCCATGATGCATAGCATGTCTGCCATCGGTTGGATGGAAACCACACAACTTTTTCCTGTGGTGTGGGCACGAAACTTTGGTTTGAAACAGGTTGAAAAACTGCCTGTATTAAAAGATGCTTTTATGGCACAGGCCAATGGTTTAGGGTTACTCAAAGAGACGCGTTATGCCGTCTAAGACGGGAAGTGTTATTTTTTAGCCAGTCGTAAAATAAGATTACGATTTTGATTAAAAAAGATACGATTTTCCGTTGAATAAGACTATGCGAAAGGCTGAGAGCTTGTTAAATTTCAACATAATTGGAAGCCAGTAATTCATGGGAACCTAAAATGTCATTTGTGGGGAGATTAAGATGACTGATTCAAATGATTATGATGATGTAGAGGACTCAGCAGTCGACGAAGACGAAGCTCAAGCAGCGGAAAAAGGCGCATCAGATTCTTCTGATAATGCTGCCAGTGATGGTGATGTTGCCGAAGCTGAAACACTGACGGTGACTGCAAAATTAAAACAACGCCAAGCACTTGAAGACGAAGTTGCGGCATTCCTTGCTCGCGGTGGCCGAATTACTGAAGTGCCAACAGATGAGTCTGCGAAAGACTAAGAGAGTTAAAAACACCACGCCTGACGTGGTGTTTTCTTTATTGTGTTTTTAAAGCTGATGTACAAGTTACTTATGCTTAAATGAGTCCTGTAATAGTCGTGATTTGTTGTATTAGACGAATGGCAGACAGAAAATACTACTTTTTCAATAGACAGGCTATGCCTGTGATGATTGTGCCAACTGTGGCTAAAAGCATGTCTTGGTGTGCGTCCCAAATATCACCTTGTTGCCCATTGTAGTTTTCAGCATCTTCAGGCGATAAGCCCATCGCAATAAACCATTCAATCCATTCGTAAATGAGGCTACTTGCCATCACAAATTGAATGACCAGCAAGAATAGGGTGAGTTTAGAAAGTTGAAGCAGCCACACTTGAAACAGACGGTAGAAAAACGGGTAGAGCAGCAAACCGTACGCTAAATGTACAAAGCGATCATACATATTCCGCGTCCAACCGAAACTCTGGTTGAGGTCTAGATTTAAATACTGCATAGACCATTCATTATAGGGCACATAAGAATATAGATAATGCGCACCGAGTATATGAATCAGCAAAAAACCAATATAAAGCATAAAGCTGATTAAGCTGAGCCCCATTTTATAAAGACAAATGATCAGCGTCACCAACATGAATACGGTTCCGACCTGATGCAAAATATAAGAGCTGAGTTCAAGAGGATGGATCGATGCGAAAGCAATGGCGACAGCAAGTACAATGAGTGCAATCCAATGAGGCTTTTTCAGTTGATAGTCAAGGTGAGCTTTCGTTGCTGTACTTTTCAGGATTGTCATCATTTTTATTGGTTTTTCAATTATGCATATAGGAGATTCTTGTTTGCATTATAGATAAAAAAGCGAAGCCGAAGCTTCGCTTTTTTTTCAATTTCTAACAATTAGATTTTAGAAATTAAGTCAGCAACTTGTTTTGCTTGTTCAGCTGCGTTACCTGTATAGGTTGCAGGTGTCATTTCCGCTAAACGTGCGCGGTCAGCAGCAGGCACAGCTTCAAGTTCATTACCATTGACGAAGTCAACCATCATGTCACGTGTCATGGCTTGACCACGAGTTAATGCTTTTAGTTTTTCATATGGTTTTTCAACGTTGTAACGACGCATGACAGTTTGAATTGGTTCAGCTAGAACTTCTTGCGCATTGTTCAAGTCTTCATCAATACGTGCAGCATTCAGTTCAAGTTTACCAATGCCTTTTGAACAAGCTTCAAAAGCAATCAAGCTTTGTGCAAAACCAACACCCATGTTACGTAGTACAGTTGAGTCCGTTAGGTCACGCTGCCAGCGAGAAATTGGAAGTTTTTCGCCAAGGTGCGCAAGTACAGCATTGGCTAAGCCTAAGTTGCCTTCTGAGTTTTCGAAGTCAATAGGGTTTACTTTGTGTGGCATCGTTGAAGAACCAACTTCACCATCTTTGAGTTTTTGCTTGAAGAAACCAAGCGAGATATAACCCCAAACGTCACGGTTAAAGTCGATCAAAATCGTATTGAAACGACGTAAAGCATCAAATAGTTCCGCCATGTAGTCATGCGGCTCAATTTGAGTGGTGTAAGGGTTAAAGCTTAGACCTAAAGACTCAACGAATGCTTGTGAGTGTGCAGGCCAGTTGATGTCTGGGTAAGCAGAAAGGTGAGCGTTATAGTTACCTACCGCACCATTAATTTTGCCTAAAAGCTCAACTTGTTTGAATTGTTTGATTTGGCGCGCAAGACGATATGCTACGTTTGCCATTTCTTTACCCAAAGTGGTTGGGCTTGCCGTCTGACCATGTGTACGAGACAACATAGGTTGGTCAGCATGCTTTTCAGACAATGCTACGATTGAGTCAATGATTTGCTGCATAGATGCAACCAATACATCACGACCACTTTTCAGCATTAATGCATGAGACAAGTTGTTGATGTCTTCAGACGTACATGCAAAGTGAATGAATTCACCCGCATTTTTAAGCTCTTCGATGCCTTCAATTTTTTCTTTCAGGAAGTACTCAACGGCTTTAACGTCATGGTTCGTGGTACGTTCGATGTCTTTAATACGGTTGGCATCGTTTTCAGAAAAGTCAGCAACAATTGCATCAAGTGCAGCATTGGTCTCAGCACTGAAAGCAGGCACTTCAGTGATTTCTGGACGGTTTGCAAGCGCTTGTAACCAACGCACTTCAACAGTCACACGAGCATGGATTAAACCAAACTCAGAGAGGAAAGGACGAAGCGCATCACATTTGCTAGCGTAGCGTCCATCTAATGGAGAAAGTGCGGTTAAAGCGTTCATAGCGATTCCTTAAACTTTGGAATTAAACGTAAAACTAAAAAGCCCGTCGATCATGTGTTAAATCACCTGATACTGTAAACGAGCGAGATCTTGAATATCTTTAAGCAATTTGCGTTTGCTAAACACCATGCCCCATGAACTTCCACCGAGCTGACGCCATAAATGCGCCATTTGTAAGCCAGTAAAGAGGGAAGCTCGAATGCGGTTGGTATGCGATGAGTCTTTAAATGCTTCTGCATTGCCCCGCACCATAATGCGTGGGTTAATTTGCCCAGCAGTGTCGACATAGGTTTGTGCGAGGTTGGCAATGATGCTTGGGTGTAAATAGTTATTATCGAAAAAAGAAAGCTGTCTTAAGATTTTTTGTTGGGACTGTTCAATAATTTCAACGAATTTGGGGTTGCTATACACTTTCTTTTCGAGTTGTAAGAGTGCCATGGCATAGGTCATGGGAAGTTTAGCGGTGGATAATTTGGGAATTCGAGTTTTGGGTGAGGTATTAAAGGGCTGGGTAATGCTACTTTCTAAGGTTTTCAGTCCTAAGGAGATGTCCGCCAGTTGATGAAAGAAGTCTAAAGTTTGTCCACTTTGGTTGCCCTTCGGTCGGATATTTAAACTGGCTTTAATCAATTGCTCTAAATAGAAGTTACCGCTTTCCCCAATACTTTGCTGACCGCTTAAGGCGGTCATATGCGTTAGTTGCGCGGACTGAAAAACAGCCGCCAACGCCAAAGCTCGGTTTTGGCGTTCGTTCAAAGTTTGAGGCTGTTGAAACGGTAACTCAGCCATGTCTTAAAATCCTTTAAATAAAATCAGGTTTAGGAGCATTGGTATGATGAATCACGCCACCGCCTAAACAAACTTCACCTGAGTAGAATACGACACTCTGACCCGGAGTCACAGCACGTTGGGGTTCATCGAACTCAACACGTACGCCACCTGGGGTAGTCGGATCATTAAAGATCACACAATCTTGGTCATCTTGGCGATAGCGCGTCCGTGAGGTACAACGGAAACCTGTTTCAGGAATCTGCATTTCACCTGCGACCCAGTCAATTGTTTCACTCCAAAGTGTAGTACTTTGCATGAGTGGATGTTCATGACCTTGACCAATCACCAAACGGTTGTTTTCAATATCTTTATGTAGAACGAACCATGCGCCTTCAGCCACACCTTTCAAACCACCAATACCAATACCACCGCGTTGACCGAGCGTATAGTACATTAAGCCGTGATGTTCACCAACCTCTTTGCCATCATCTAAGACGATTTTTCCAGCTTGTGCAGGTAAGTATTGTTTTAAGAAGTCATTAAAACGACGTTCACCAATAAAACAGATGCCTGTTGAGTCTTTTTTCTTCGCTGTGACTAAGTCATATTGTTCCGCAATTTTACGCACTTCAGGCTTTTCAATTTCCCCTACAGGGAACAACGTCTTATTAATTTCACGGCCATGCACAGCGTGTAAGAAATAGGTCTGGTCTTTGTTTTTATCTAAACCACGCAGTAAAGGTGCGTATTCCTCACCTTTAGAGTTGGTCATAGTTTCGCCGCGACGTGCATAGTGACCAGTCGCAATAAAGTCCGCGCCCAATTGCATGGCATGATCTAAGAACGCACGGAATTTGATTTCTTTATTACATAAAATATCTGGGTTTGGAGTACGGCCCGCAGCATATTCCGCTAAGAAATGCTCAAATACACGATCCCAATATTCCATAGCAAAGTTAGCGGTGTGTAGTTTAATCCCTAGTTTGTCACAGACCGCTTGAGCATCGGCTAAGTCTTCCATAGCCGTGCAGTATTCCGTGCCGTCGTCTTCTTCCCAGTTCTTCATGAAAAGACCTTCAACTTGATAACCTTGTTGAAGAAGAAGAGCAGCAGAAACAGAAGAATCTACACCACCCGACATACCGACGATGACACGTTGTTGCATAGGACTAGGCATCCAAACTTGAAATAAAGGGAGAGTTTTGGTGCTCATAAACGAGCGATAAAGGATATTTTTGACCCGCGAGTGCGTCTTGAACCGCTTTAATCACCAATGGACTACGTGCACGAGCCGTTTCGAGTAGTTCATCCAGAGTCATCCATACTGCACCCACGATACCTGTATCGAGTTCGGCGGTTGGATGGTGATGGAGTGACTGCGCTAAAAAGCAGAAACGATAATACGTGCGGTCTGGAAACATGGGTGGTGTATAGGTATAAATGCCCAATAACGCATCTATAGACACTTCATGTCCAGTTTCTTCCATAGTTTCACGAATGGCAGCTTCGATGAGTGTTTCACCTGATTCAACATGGCCTGCAGGCTGGTTAAATACAGTGTGTGTCACACCCGCAGTATGCTCTTCTACAAATAGAAATTTTCCGTCTTTTTCAACAACAGTTGCGACGGTGACGTGAGCTGTCCAAGCGGTCATATAAAAGCACCATGGGGTAAAAGGGCTATTCTACAAAATTTAGGCGGTGGTGGCTATGGAGATTTGCTTTGGTTTGAGAAGTGTTGGGAAGTGGTTAAGAAAATAAAAAATGACAAAAGGGCGCTTGTAAGGTAACACCACATAGACATTATGCAGCATCGACAAAATATCATGAGGCAGAATACAAGCCAAGCGAGTGCTGAAACTGGGTTGGACTAGGGGAAATTTATCGTTTAAATATTTGTCTAACCCAATTTTCCAATTAACTCCACCAATATCTAAGTATATGAAAGAAAATAGGTGCAGAAAAGCAAATAGAATCAATGCGGTCAAGCATTCCGCCATGGCCATGAATGAGTTGCCCCCAATCCTTAACACCACGATCACGTTTAATCGCAGACATAACGAGGCCGCCAAAAAAGCCAAAGATACAAACAACCAATCCAATACAAGCAGCTTGAACATAGCTAAACGGCGTTAACCAAGCCATTGCAGTCCCTAAAGCTGTGGCTAAGAAAATACCACCGAGTAGGCCTTCGACTGTTTTTGATGGGGATAAAACGGGTGCAACTTTGTGTTTACCAAATAATTTTCCACACACATACTGCAACACGTCAGAGGCTTGAACCACCATAATTAACCAAATGGCTAGCCAAATCGGTTCACCTTTAAACTCTGGGAGTTTCAAATTCAACAATGCTGGAACATGTGAAATACAGAATACGCTGACCATGAGCCCCCATTGAATTTTTGAACTACGTTCTAGAAAATGGGTGGTGTCTTCTTGTTTTAAGCTGGCAATAGGAATTAATAAAAATACATAGAGTGGAATAAAGATTGAATACAGCCCATACCAGTCGGTATAAATCAAATAATATTGATAGGGAATAACAAAATAGAATGCAATCAGTAATGGAAAATAATCGCCCCGTCTGGTCGGCAGTAAGCTAATGAACTCACGTAGGGCAAACAAAGAGATAATTCCAAATAATACAATAAATGCGGTTTTTCCCAGTAAAATTGCAGCAGCAATCACGATGAGCATGACCCACCATGCATTGATTCGTGCATTTAAGTTATCAATAACTGGTGAAGATTGAGAGCCTGCTTTTTGTTTGAGAATAAAACCAACAGTTGAAGCAAAAACTAAAATGCCTGCAAAAATAGCAAATAGGGCATAGGTTTTATTAAGGTTGTCTAACATCATTGATTTTCAACCTCTTTTAATTTTAATAATTGTTTTTGCGCATAATCTATAAAGATGGCCTTATCCATGTCTAAATGTTGCTCTAAAGGGCAACCAAAACATACGGTAGAAAGCAAAGGTAGAGGGATAAATGCGCCTTTGGGCATAACCCGTCTTAAATTTGAAATCCAAACGGGAACAATTTCAATGTCTGGAAACTGTTTGTGCAAATTATATAAGCCACTTTTGAAGGGTAGTAATTCAATATCATCATTTAGATTGCGCGTACCTTCAGGAAAAAAGATAATCGAGTAACCTTGTTCAAGCGCATCTTTAACGGGTTGTAATGGGTCAGTATGATCATCTCGGTTACGCTGAATCGTTATACCATTGAAGGTATCTTTAATAAGGAATTGGCGAAAGCCATCTTTCAGCCAATAATCAGAAGCAGCCACAGGCTTGGTTTTCCGTCGCATGATTGTCGGCAAAGATGACCACAGCAGTATAAAGTCGATATGGCTATTGTGGTTGGCATAATAAATACGCTGTTTGGGCACAGGCTGGCAACCGATCCATAAACTACGCGCGCCCGTGAGTAACCGCGCTCCACGCCGTGTAAAAAATGCAATTAAACGGGCAATCGAATGAGTCGCAAAATGACTTTGAGTTTGCTCTAAAGCTGTTTTTTTCTCGTTTTGAAGCGGAGTTTTATTCATTGCATAAACCAATTTTATCAATAATTTCAATGGACTTTTAGCCAGTAGAAAGAGGTTTATTGTGCCAATAATTTATAAATTAGAATCATTAGAACTATATATTGTATAAACAATACAGTTATTTGCAGTTTAAACAAACGGAAACAGCCTGCAAAGCGCAAAGACCAATCTCGACCCACTTTCGATTTTGGTATGAGCTTAAATTGCAGTAATGAGTGATCAAACTGTTGCGTTAAGTCTTCGATGGCTGCTGTATCAGATTGTTGTGCAATCACTTCAATGAGTTCAGCATCAAATTTCAACCTGAGTGCTAGGTAATGCTGTATCGCCATCAAACCGAAACATATAAAAATTAATATCCAAAACTCAAGAGATTGCCAGCTTTTAAGTAGTATAGCCAAAATGGTTAAGACAAACGCGACATAGCCTGAAAATAACAAACCATACGTTGCAGATAAAAGTTTTGCCGCCACATAAAAGTGCATTTTCATGGGGCTGATCCTTTGAGTTTTAACTGATAAGTATTGAGATTTTTGATTTGTACGTCGTTCAGTCTAACCCATGGTCTAGCGGATTGAACTATTTGAATGGCCTCATTTACCTGTGTTGCATGCTGCTGTTGCATAAGCCAAGCGCAGAGAATAGCACTACTTCTGGAATAACCCAGCGCACAGTAAATTAATACATGCTGTTGTGTGCTCTGGCTTGAAGCTGCTGCCATTAATTGGTTGAACACTTCAACCGCACGTTGAAGTTGGTCGGCCTGTAAAGGAATTAAGTCTAAACTTGAGTATTGAAAATATGAATTTTTTGAATTCACTGGCAACTCTGCAACACAATCAAAAACGGCCTGATATTTTTGTATTGTAGAACGTGTTGGGATGCGCCCTAAAAAAATGGTTGTGTTTTCAATTTTTAAAATTTTGGAGTCTTCGGGATGTTTCTTTGTCCAGATTCGACTGTTCAACCACGCAAAGATTAGGTAAGGGGCAAATAACATTGTAGCGGCAATGCTCAAACTTCCATCTGTTTGCTTTTGGAAGAAATGAGGGCGAACTAAATAGTAGCTTAAAGCAACGCCAAATAGACTGATTGCTGGATAAAGTAACCATAATCCCCAAGGTTGGAACAGATAGGCCAAGATTAGGAAAAGTAATGCGCCGCATAGGTAATAACTGCCTAACTTTAAATGCTTTGGCGTTAAAGTCTGCAAACCATCTTTTTTAAAGGGTGATTTTGCCGTAATTGGAAATAACCACAAACATAATGCACCTGCCAATAAACCTGTTGGAATATCTATAAAATGATGTTGCCATGTGGTGAGTACCGATATGCCAATTAAAAATGACCAAAGGTCGACAAGGTATTTCCACTGACCTGAGCTGTGTCTGCGGAAGAAGTCCCAAAGGATGACCAATAAAACGATATGGAGAGAAGGTGCTTGGTTAAAAGGTTTATCAAAACCCATCAAAACATCAAACCATAGGCCAAAAAAGCCATCTAAAGGTGGTCGTTCAAAACTAAATTTGAGTGGAAAAAGAAGAAAGCAACTGATCGAAATCAGCTGTGCGCTAAATAGCCGAAGTGTATGCTGTTTCAGCTCAAATTTATTCCAACATAACAGCAAAGATAGACCGTAAAAAAGATCAATGGACCAATATGGCACGATGCTCCATGACCAAAGCGGGATGTGTTTTTCCCAGCCATAGACAATACTCGGCACATTTGGCAGTTGCGATGCATAGTGATTTGCAAATCCATAAGTGAGAAAGAAAAACGGTGCAAGGAAAATCAAACACAGGATTCCCCATTTCCAAGTGCCTGTTTCTTTTTTCAGTATTTGCATAAAACGTCCACAGATTATTATTTTAAAGTTTTACATGGATGGCATGATCCAAAGACTGATCATGTCATCCTATGATTTTAAAGCTTTTGGGCAACGGACACGGTAAATATTCCAAACTCATCAATACATTGATCTACTTTTTTAAAGCCTGCTGCTTCAACGAGGGCATCCATTTCAGCCTGAGAACGTAAACGCATTACCCATGCATCACCTTCACGATGTGAGGTTAGGGCGCGTGCAATAAATTCTTGCTGAGGATGCCAAATTTGACCTGTATAAATTAAATAGCCATCTTTGAGGATGGCTTTGTTTAAGCCTTCCAGTGATTGTCGCAGCAGGTCATTATCACTAAACAATTCATATAAGCCAGAAACCACAGCCAACGTCGGTTTTGGTTTGACTGATGCAAGTGATTGCGTATCAAAAGCATCTGCTTGAACAAATTCAGCGAGATCACTTAATCCTCGCTCTGCAATCATTTGTTGCCCAGCTTGGACATTAATATCACTATAATCGCGCAATAAAATCGAGTCTGGACGTTTTGGAAGTTGTGTAACCGCATCTAAAATATAACGACCGTGTCCTGATGCAATATCCATAATTCTGAGTGGTTTACGTTTTTTGATAAGAATGTCAGCGTATTTCTGCACCAGATGCTCAATGTTCTGTTTACGGACACGAATACCACGCCAACCAATCGCATTGAGATATTGTCGGTCAATGATTTTACCAATCGGATTAGCACTTTCTGTTTGATTGCGATAAACGAAGTCTAAAGTGCTACCTGAGTCATACCCTGTATCTTCGCCAATTTTTAAGCCTTTAGATAAATGGCTTCCTATTTTCAAATTCTTTTTAGTCAACTCCCAAAATGCATTCTTCATGGATTTCGCTGGGAGTGGCGCACTAAGATCCTCTGCAATGGCACAACTTGAACCAATTTTATCTGCATTTAAAAGATCAGGGGCTTGATATTCCACAGCAAAACATTGCTGAATAAAACGACGGATTTTTTCAGTTGCAATATGACGGTCTTTTTCGCCCAAAGTATCGTGAAAGAAGCCATCTAATATATGAAATTCTTTTTTTGGATGCGGGAGTTTTTGATAGAACTGCTGTTGCGGTTTTTGGAAGACTACAAAATCTGAGCCTGAACATAAAACCTGTGTTGGAACAAAGATATTTTGTGCATCCGCGACAATACGTTTTGAAGCATCATATAGCCCCAATAACATTCTGACTGAAATTGCTTTGGCAATTCTAGGGTCGGTATCATAGCTTTGAGCACGTTGTTTATCATGCGTGAGCATATTGGCTTTTACATAGCTTTGTATAAAGAAATTGCCACGCAACTTTGCCATCACCCTTAAGCTTGGTTCAGCAAAAGGCACATATAATTTAATATCAAAAGCAGGAGAGGCTAAGCAGAGCGCACGAATTCTAGGTGCATAATCATGCACCCAAGTTGCAGCTAAAACAGCACCAACACTTTGAGCGACTACGGCAATATTTTCCGCAGAAATGGCGTATTGCTGTTCAATATGTTGTACGAAAGTTTGAATGTCTTTGACACATGCAGAAAAGCTTGGCGCATCACCACGCTCACCGGGCGAATGACCATGGCCGCGTGCATCCCATGCAAAGAAATCGAAATCTGGTAAATTAAGTTCGTTAACTAAATGCGCCATACGCCCCGAGTGTTCATGGCCACGGTGAAAGAGAATAATGGCTTTTTTTGTTGTAGATGGTGTAGCCGTTGCCCAGTGTTGGTAAAACAGTTCGGTCCCATCATGACTGGTAAAAGTGTGTTGACTATTGTTATACATCTATTTTTACTCTGAATAATAAAATTATGAAGAAGTTGTCTTTAAACTATTTTTAATTCGGTTAAATATGGTGAGCAGAAGCAGTAGAGCAATGAGAATAAGAATGCCATTACAAATTCTACCGAGAAGTTGTAGATTTGTACTGATGTATGGAAATATCACAATAATAACAGCAATTAAACTGAGCCAAAAAGCGCGATCACTTTTACCCATTGGGCCATCGTAACGCCGTTCTTGGCCAATAAGTGGCGCCATTACACCTGCATATTCGCTGAGCAGGGCAAGAAAAACGACAAGCAATAGTAGTTTTGCATTAATAAAACCAAAGGCAATAAAACAAAGATAGAGTGCAGTATCGGAAATAATGTCACACAATTCATTATAAAAAGCGCCCAAGTTGGACTGCTGTTTAAACTCACGCGCTAACATGCCATCAATTGCATTGAAGGCCATACGAATGAGCATCCACAGTGGAAATAACAATAAAAGCCCAGAAATAGGATGGGCTAAATAATGTTGATATAGAAAATAGCCTAAGCAAGTCGAAATCAACATCGCCAATAAAGTGACTTGATTTGCTGTAATTCCAGATTTGTATAACAGTTGTACAAAAGGTCGTAATAGATTTTGAAATGCTGGTTTTAATTGATAGATAGATGGCATCGTTTTAATAATTAATAATAGTTGTTGAAATTTTAGTCAGATTGCACAAGGTTTATCAAGTGCTATTAAGAGGCTAAAAATTAAATAGTTTTCTTGTTTGAATTTTCGGTGTTTATACTCACAGCATCGTCAGGCAATATGATATGCGAACAAAAAAACTCAAAAGCTTTGCAGCAGATTCTAAGAACATTATTGTATCTGTCAAATGCGGGGGAAATACCCCCAATGATTATGACTCTAAATAATGCCCCGATACTTTGACATAGTTTTGTGCTGAATACGGTAAAAATGCCAACTCTTTTTCTGTCAGAGGACGAACTTTTTTGGCAGGACTACCGACATATAAGTAGCCACTCTCAAGCACTTTCCCTGGTGGAATTAGTGTTCCTGCGCCAATCATAACATCGTCAGGAATGATAGCATCGTCCAAAACAATGCTATTGATACCAATCAAAACACGGTTGCCGATGGTACAGCCATGTAAGGTGACATGGTGACCAATGGTAACATCTTCACCAATGATTAAAGGCGAGCCATTTGGTTTATCTGCTTTTTTATGACTAACATGCAGCATTGCATGGTCTTGTACATTCGAGTTTTTACCAATCCGAATATGGTTCACATCACCACGAATCACGGCAAAAGGCCATACAGAGACATTCTCAGCCAAGATGACATCACCAATCACCACTGCCATGTCATCGATATAGCAGTTGTTGCCAAGCTGTGGAGTGCTGTTCAAATAGGGGCGAATATTTTTAGCCATGTTGGTGTTCTGCCTTTGCGTAGGTGCCCATTATAAAATAAAAAAGCACCCAGACCGAAGTGTGGATGCTTTAACTTAAGTCTAAATATTACTAGAATAAGTTTGAGAAGAATTGTTTGATGTGGTCAAGCATACGTGCAAAGAAACCTGCTTCTTCAACATCTTTTAGCGCCACAAGTGGTTTTTCAGCAATCACCTTACCATCAAGGCTTGCTACATATTTACCAACCACTTGACCTTTTTTCAACGGTGCAGTCAGTTTCGGTTGAACCACGAGTTGTGTTTTGATTGCGTTGGCTTGGCCTTTAGGCATCGTTACGTTGAAGGTTTCAGCTAAACCAATTTGTACGTCACTTTCTTTACCAAACCACACTTTTGATTTTGCTAAAACTTGGTTCGCAGCTTGAACATTTTTAGTTTCAAAGTTTGCATAACCCCACGCTAAAATTTCACGTGTTTGCGTTGCGCGTTCTTGCATGCTTGGCGCACCAAAAATCACAGAAATCAAACGCATTGGGCCACGTTTAGCCGAAGTTGTTAAGCAATAACCCGCTTCGTCAGTATGACCAGTTTTTAAACCATCGACACTTGGGTCAGTATAAAGCAGGGCATTACGGTTGCCTTGTTTGATACCGTTAAAGGTAAATTCTTTTTCAGAATAAATCGGATAATATTTTGAACTGTCGTGAATGATGTGCTGTGCAAGCGTTGCCATGTCTTTAGCGGTCGAGTAGTGACCTTCAGCAGGCATGCCTGTTGAGTTCATGAAGCTGGTATTGGTCATGCCAATACGTTTTGCTTCAGTGTTCATCATGTGAACGAAAGTGCCTTCGTTCCCAGCAATGTGCTCAGCCATAGCTTTAGATGCATCATTACCCGATTGGATGATAATGCCGCGTAACATCTCTAATGCAGTCGCAGTACCATTTAATGGCACATACATACATGATTCTGAACTACTACCACGACACCAAGCAGACTCGTTCATCCGAACTTTTTCATCTTCGGTGAGTTCACCCGCCAACAACTTTTGCTCAATAATGAAACTCGTCATCATTTTTGTCATTGACGCTGGTGCTAATTTTTCATTTTCATTTTTAGATGCGAGAATTTGCCCAGTCTCATAATCCATCAGCACATATGATTTATTATTTAGTTCTGGTGGTGAGGATAAGACAGTTGCTGCAAATGAAATGCTTGGTACGAGTAATGCCGCAGCAAGGGCGCTTTTTTGAATCATTCTAAGGGGTTCCGATTTCTTTAGTATAAGCACGAGAGCTTTGCATTTTAGGACAAAGTTCTGCCGACTTCTACGGGAGAAATCGGCTTATTTCAAAGATATTGTAACCAATTGGTATTATTTGCTGTAAGTACTCAGTTCTTTACAAATTTCTTGATTTTTTGCTTTACCTGCTTTTTTTGCATCGGCTTGAGCTTCGGCTAAAAGAGGCTTAAATTTTTTCTCTTTGCTGAGGCTTTTAAGGTATTCAGTCGGATTTTTCTGTTGCGGTAGATACTCTTTGGCCAAGGTGTTGTAGCCATTTTCAAACTGACTCTGGTCTGAAACGAGACTTGGACAAACTTCTGACAGAACATAAATTGCAGCCAACTCTTGCTGCGTCACTTGTTGCAGTGGAGTCACTTCAATATTTTCGTCTTTATTGGCTGCATGAGCCGAACCAATGGCAATCAAAGAAGAACCACAAACTGCCAAAATCACTTTTTTCATTACATTCAAATTCATTCTAAACCCTAAGTGCATACATGTTGTTGCCATAATAGGATGAGCTTAAACAAATTTTAAGTAAATGTAAGCGCAAAAGTGTATAGAAGCTGTTGAAGTCGCTTCATCGTTTTTACATTTTTCCGTCCAATAAAAAAAGGATGAATAACCCCATTATTCATCCTTTTTTGCGATATAGATGTAGAACTTGAATTAACCTTCAAAGTTTACAACGTCATCACATACTGACTTTTGTTCTGCTTTGTCAGTACCCTTTGCATCTGTACGAGCTTCTTTCAGAATCGACTGGTATTCGCTGTCTGACTGCAATTTTGCATAGGTCATCGACTTATCTGAGTAGTCTTGTAAATAGGTTTGAATTAAAGTTTGAATGTTGCTTTCAATTTTAGGGCCTTGACCCACCAAAGCAGGGCAAAATTCGGTCATGACTTGCGCTGCTGCAATATCTTCTTTTACGATGGTGTTGGCTTCTTCTGTGCTTAATCCCTCTAGTGCAAAAGCAGATTGAGAAATCATGATAGCCATGCCTAATCCGAAGAAATTACGTAATGTTAAGCTTTTAATCATTTCTAAAATCACATATTTATGGTGGATGCGGAGACTCAATATATATATTTTCAGTTAGAATTCAATGAAAAGTTCTGATCAGTCATTTTTTTAATAAAGATTTTTGTTTTGAACCTTTTAATCGCCAATGGTCATCACCTAAGAGATGTTTACTTTTTTTAATCTTTCGTTTGGGCGGTCTTTAGAATGATCTGCTTGTTGGGTACAAGGAGATAAGATTTAGAGATAAAAATGCTTATGAATGTAGGTAAACTGTGGTGAACCAAATAGCCCTTGGATGAGAACTATTGGGTTTGATTTTCAAATGTTCAAATATTGAGAGCTAAAAAGCACTATAAGCTTCGAATAGCTGTAATTTCATCTTGTGTAATGTCGAGTGATTCTAAGAATTTTTGATGCTCTTCAGGTTCCATCTCTTCAAATTTTTGATGCCACTTCATCATATCTTCTTTTGATAAACCTGCTGCGGTCATAATCTCTACCCATTTGGCTTTATTCACGAACTTTTCCTTTAATAAAATGGACTTTTTCAATAACTCAATGATCGGTTTTTGATGAGCTCGTAAGTTATTGATCTCTTGTTCCAATGCACGAAAATGATTTTCCAAGATCTGCCCTTGGGATATGCTAAGTGGTTATAAAAGCAAACGAATATCTGAAATGGATAGTCCGTAAGAACGGTAGGAGATGATGCTTTTAAGACGCTCAATTTCACTTTCACCGTACCACTGGTATCCATTTTCAGCGATTAAGCTTGGTTTTAATAAACCCTGTTTCTCATAATAGAGAATAGTCGTTCTGGATAACCCGAGTTTTTTCGCTAAGCGAGATAGAGTAAGCATAGTTTCCATCATTCGTTCATTGTCCCATTAAGCTAAACCCTTTACTTATAGACGGGTCAATCAGGAAGATATCAAAAATATAGCAAATAAATTGATGCGAATAGAACATTTGTTATGGCTTATTTTACAGCTGTCTTTACAGGTAGCGAGCGACAACATGAGCTTAGCTGTTTAACGCAACTCAGCTTGGTTTCATGGTCAATATATGATTTATAAAGCGAATGAAAAGTCTATAGATGTTGTGGTGTTGAAAGCCATAAACAGCCTCTATGGGCGAGGTCTTTGAAATTTAAGATTGATTTCAGTTGTGAGCACTATTATTCAGCATAGACAAAAGAATAAGGTTTGGGTGCGTATCATGACTGAAGAAAAAACATTGCATGAGGTGCTGAGCAAAGTACCTGAAGTCACTTTGCTGTTTTGGATCATTAAAATTGCGGCAACAACACTGGGTGAAACAGCGGGGGATGCTTTATCCATGTCGCTTAATCTGGGGTATATCGTAAGTACGGGCATCTTCGCCATTATTTTTGCAATATTCGTCGCAGCACAGATTAAGGCCAAAAAATATAATGCATTTTTTTATTGGTCTACAATTATTGCAACAACAACTCTAGGGACAACTATAGCGGACTATGTTGATCGGACCTTAGGACTGGGCTATTTAGGTGGCAGCTTAATCTTATTCGGCTTACTTATTTTATCTTTATTGGCGTGGTACTACAGCAGTGGGTCAATTGCGGTACAGAGTATTCAATCTTCCAAAAGTGAAGCGTTTTATTGGCTGACCATCATGTTTTCCCAAACATTGGGCACAGCGCTAGGGGATTGGACAGCAGATACGCAAGGGCTGGGCTATACCAGTGCAGCACTTATCTTTGGCGGTTTACTTTTATTGCTGACCATGCTTTATATGTGGACCAAAATCTCTAGAACTTTCTTATTTTGGGCTGCATTTGTACTCACGCGGCCATTAGGTGCCGTACTGGGGGATTTCCTAGATAAGCCCATTAGTCACGGAGGGTTGGATCTGAGTCGATTTGGCGCATCTTTTGTTCTATGTGGTTTTATTGTCTTTTGTTTGGTGGCTTTTAAACCCAAAGCAGCAGCGACCGCTCACTAAATAAGATATCAAGTTGAACATCTGCTCAATTCATGATGATCCATACAAAAATCGCTATTCTTCATTGTGTTTTTTAGTACAGAACATTTTTAAATTTTATGATCTGAATAGAGTTAGCTTTCATTTGAGGGCTATTTCAAGTTTTAGTCATAGAAGTGTCATTTTATAGCTAGAAACTTAAACCTTATTCACCCTCAGATATTTTATACTGCCGTTTAATGTTTTGCGTTTTCACTCCCCAAATGGACGAGGCCGTTCTACTTTGGTGATGCTTAAAACTTTTCATGCTATCAAACACTTCCTGCACCTCCCAAATAAAAGGGTCATGGCATTGCTTGACCTCAAAAGAAATGCAACCGTCTTCTTGATGAGTTAATTCAATATGTTCTGGAAGGAGTTTCATCACCATACGGATTTCTTCTTTAGACACACAGATTAACAGGCCATTGAGTTTAACCATAGGACTCCTTATTGATCTCCGACATTGTTAGCGTTTGTTTGTTTAGCCGAATTCATCACATGTCTGACGCGACTAATCTGGTCATATATGACTTTGCGCATTCGGTTTATCGCACCCAGTGGCTTATGTTCAGCTAATGCATGCCATGGTGTAAAGGAAAGATTTTCACAAAACTTATTTTGCTCAGGGGTATCAAAAACTTGCTGAGGAATACGAATAGTGGCCACCTTATAGAAAGGAGCTTGGTCTTCTTTCCATTCCGTCATCGAGTCTTCAACAGACATTGAACTGGATGTCCGAGGTTGTACTAAAAACTCCATGCAGGCATCACGATCTTGTAAAGTTGTTCGAAGCGCCTCTCTTAAAAAGTCCTTTTGAGGAGTAACTGGAATCGGGCTAACAACGCTTGAACATGCGCGAGCAGAATACTTTACCGCTTGACGATGATCGCCGACTCCTAATTGATAGGGCACCATAGACCAGTATCTGGTTTGCAGTGGATTTGAAATTTTATTTCTAGTGTTCAAGGCAATCCAAGTTCCTTTGGCCCCTAATGCAAAAGGGACATGCAGTTTTTTTAGAAATCGATCGCTATTGATATCTTGTATAAATGATAGATAACGAGCGGGGTCATTTACAAAGAATACAGGGTGATTGATCATAATGAAATCTTGCGTAGCCGCAGGTTCATCTAAAAGGTTTTTCTCTGGCACGGCTAAAAGTTTGATCGCCATGCCGCGTGCATCTTTTTTTATATCCGCCTGTTTTGCATTACTCGATCCATTCGAAAAACGAATCCATGCTTGATAAGTTTTTCCCGGAAAAAAAACACCATAAGCCATGTTTTGAGGCAATGTTTCGTTTATCTTAAATTCTGCACGTACGCAACCATGTGCTTTAGGGTGCGCATCACGTAGCGCGATATCTGTGGAATATTGTTTTCGGATCGTCATTTCAATGATGTTCGCGATTTCTTTAGCAGTGGCGGCCTCATTTGGATAAAGACTTTCACTTAGAGCATGATCTACATCTGGGTATATAAAATCTTTAGGAGAAGTCAACATTACAGGTGGTGTATTCGCTTCTACGTTAGCGGCGATACCTGTGAGTAATATGGCATGAAAAAGTAGACCTAAACACATAGGCCTTGCGGAGTTAGGCATTGATTGTCTCCTTGCTCTAAAGCTGGATTTTTTTAATTTTTAGCCTGATGATATGGACTTGTTTAGTCTTATTTAAGACACAGAATTATGATTATATCTGTGGCATTTTTTTATTCATGGCTACTGTCTAGAAAAAACTTAATGAGGAGCTAATCTTAGAGGTGCTGAAAATTTGACATTGGTTTAAAATTTGTTCGAAGATGTTTATCTCCCCAAAACCAATAATGATTATAAAAGAGAACGAGCATGAGCGAAAAAAATCAAAGTCATGAATGTTTAGTCTGTGGGCAGAAATTCCTCATTAAAAACCTCATTCCTATGGGGGCAATACGAAAATCTATTACCGAAGAAATTTCACATGATTTTCCAGAATGGTCGCCTCAAAGTTATATATGCCAAGCAGACTTAACTAAGTATCGAATTCAGTATGTTCATTCACTGTTAAAGTCTGAAAAGGGGGAAGTGACTGATCTTGAATATGAGGTGATTAAAAGTTTGCAACAACATGAAGTGATCACCAAAAATGTTGAAAATCAGTTGGATCAAAATTGGACTTTAGGGGAAAGGCTGGCAGATAAAATTGCGACCTTTGGCGGTAGTTGGGCTTTTCTCATGTGCTTTGCGACTTTCCTAGCCATTTGGATTATTGTCAATACAGTGGTCATGGTTACGCACCCTGCCGATCCATATCCCTTTATTTTATTAAATTTAATTTTATCCTGTATTGCAGCGATTCAAGCTCCTGTGATTATGATGAGCCAAAATAGACAGGAAGCCAAAGACAGATTGCGTTCGCAAAACGATTATAAAATTAATTTAAAGGCAGAGTTAGAAATTCAACACTTAAATGAAAAACTAGATCATCTGTTGATGCATCAGTGGAATAGGTTAGCCCAAATACAAGAAATACAACTGGATTTGTTATCCGAAATGAGTAAAAAACGCAAATAACTTGGCTCAATATCCAAACACTTAAAAGCATTTCTGTAAGAGTGAGTGATAGCTAAACTCGCTTTCTTAGATTTTTTAACTCTTTGCTTTATAGTTATTTTTCTATGTAAGAGAAGAGTGCTTTTACAAAATCAAGAGATCTATATTTTATCTTTTTGAAGGCGTACTCACCAGTAAACACTTTAAACGTATGCTTATTCTTCTATTTTTAAGCTCTCTCTTTTGTTCTGCCCATGCAAGAGTAAAGTACTCACCCAGATCAATGATTTCATCTTTTCAGATTGCCTGATCTCAATGTATAGTCTTTCTGCATCGAGGACTCTATAGCTTTTCTTTTCGCTTTAAAAATTTAGTTTTTTCAAGCTACCCATAAATCTACCTGTTTGAATTGCAGATTAAAAAGACGAAGACGAGTGCAAAATAGATGTATAAGACTTTTACCGACTCATATAGATTGAAGAAGATCCATCAGTGAATATTTTAATAGCCAATGACGATGGTGTTTTTGCACCAGGTATTCAAGCGCTCGCACATGCTTTACGTCCATTAGGTCGCGTGGTGATTGTAGCACCTGAAAGTGAACGCAGTGGTTTTTCCAGTGCTTTGACTTTAGATCGCCCCTTACGCCCAATCGAAATTGCACCCGACATGTGGGCAGTCAATGGAACACCCGCGGACTGTGTCTATTTGTCCATGAATGGCTTATTTGACTTTGAGTTTGATCTGGTTGTTAGTGGCATTAATAGCGGGGCAAACTTGGGTGATGATGTACTCTACTCAGGTACTGTTGGAGCAGCATTTGAAGGGCGTCTAATGAAACAGCCAGCCATTGCGGTATCACTTGCGGGTCCTGAAGTCCGTTCGTACAATCGTCCAGAAGATTATCATCATGCCGCACAGTGGGTGCATGATTTTGTGAAGCAAGGTTTGCCTGCACTGCCACCACGCCATATTTTAAATATTAATATTCCAGATGTTGCTGAGTTACAGGGCGCTAAAATTACTTATCAAGGACGTCGTCGTCAGTCTAAGCCGATTACCAGTCATGTTGACCCACGTGGTCGTCAAGTGTACTGGATTGGGCTTGCAGGTGAAGCTGTGGCAGAACCGAAAAGAGGCTATGATGAGGTAGAGTCAGACTTTTTCGCCGTGGCGAATGGTTTTGTCAGTATTACGCCTATTCAGATGGATGCAACCAACTATGAAGTTTTGCATGCATTACAAGGGCAAATAAGTGCTTAAAAGGCACTACAGCTGAGCAATACAGGGAGTGTATTCAGCTGTTTGTTATAACTTTGTGAAAATACGCGCAGAGATACTATTTTCACATACTTTTTTGCTAATCTTAGCGCAAATTAAACTGATTATTTTTTGTATTTTTAGAGAGTAAGATAAATGTCTGTGTTGTCTCAAATTCGTTTCATTGCAATTCCTACAGCACTACTGAAAACTGTCGTGTTATCCACAGCTGTAGTTTCAACTGTTATTTTGAGTGGTTGTGCTTCTAAACCACAGGTTAACAATGCAACACGTTTTGCGAAAGCACCAGACTATTATACAGTTCGTTCAGGCGACACGCTGAGCGGTATTGCAACTCGTTATGGGCTGAGTTATACCTCTGTTGCAGACATGAATGATATTGCTGCGCCGTATCGTATTTATGTGGGGCAGTCATTACGTTTAAAAGGTTCGGGTAGTCCGCGTACAATCACGACGCAACCTATTACACAAACCGCTCCAATTCAACGTCAAAATGTTGGTCTCCCGAGTCAAAATACGACCACCACAACCACAACAACTCCTGCTAAAGTACCGACCGCACCTGTTGCGAGCTCGAAAAGTTCAACTTTACGCTGGGTAAAACCAAGTAATGGCGCTGTTTTGCAAGGTTATAATTTAGCAAATAATGTGAAAGGTATTCGCTATGCTGGTAACCAAGGTGATCCAATTTATGCAGCAGCAGATGGCCAAGTGGTGTATGCAGCAGACGGATTGAAAGAATATGGAAACTTAATTTTGATTAAGCATATTGATGGTTATATCACAGCATATGCACACAACAGTGCAATGAATGTGAAGAGCGGTCAAAATGTGACGGCAGGACAGAAAATTGCGGAAATGGGCTCCACAGGTGCAACACGTACCATGTTAGAGTTCCAAGTACGCTTAGATGGCAAGCCAATCAATCCGACTATAGTTTTACCATTAAATTAAAAAATCTGAATCCAACGCAAAAAATTCACCGTATAATACAATGAGTTGTTTTTATCAAATAGATGAAAACTTCTCATGAATCCAGAGAGAATTTTATGTTAGATCAACTACGGGCAATGGGTGTTTTTGCTTGTGTTGTCGAAAAGAGTTCATTTAGTGGTGCCGCACGTGAGTTAGGCATCACTACAAGTGCTGTGAGTCAGCAAATTCGTTCTTTAGAGCAAGAGATGGAAGTTGTTCTTTTACATCGCTCAACAAGAAAGTTGAATTTAACTGAAGCAGGCCAGGCTTTTTTCCACAGCTGTCAAGAAATGCTCGCCGCTGCTGAACGTGGCAAAATACGTATCAATGAATTGCGCGATGATCTTGTGGGTGAGCTGCGAATAGCCACTACGCCAGAGTTAGGTGCCAATCATGTGATTCCTGCTTTGTCGCATTGGATGTCTGCACATCGCGGATTATCTATTCATATTGAAGCAGATAATCATTATGTGGATTTGATGAATGGGCGAATTGATATTGCCCTCAGAATGAGCCCAACAGTTGACGATCAAAGCGTACATGTTGTGCCATTGGCGCGCGTGGAACAGATTTTGGTTGCTTCACCGAGCTATTTGAATCAGTCTGCACCAATTTCACGACCTGAAGATTTGAAAAATCATGATCTAATTCCGATCACGATTATGAAAAATAATCATGATTTTGATTTTAAAAATGTGGTGACAGGTGACGCGGTTAAACTTGAGATGAAATCAAGAGTAGCCAGTAATAATATTTTAGTGACAAAGACTTTATGCCAACATGGGCATGGAGTTGCACGTATTTTATATTTAGATGTGCAAAAAGAATTGGTAAACGGTTCTTTAGTGGAAGTTCTTCCAGAGTGGAAGCTCCCTAACTTTACGCTATATGCCATCATTTCAAAGCATGAACAACAGCCGATGAAAATCCATCGTTGTTTGGATGCATTGAAACAATACTTTTGCCAACTCCCCGGCGGTCGTATTTACCAAGAAGCAAGCTAATTCGATAGAGATTGTAACTGACGATCAGTCAACCCATACACATGCTTATAAATTTTAAATGACATAACTACATAATTTGAGTTAAGCGGTTCACATGGAACCGCTTAACATGGAGAGCAGCAGAGAAAGGCCAAAGCATTTATGTCTGTTGCTCTTTATTTTTTTCCTTCAAAAAAAACAATACTTTTATTTCAAGCTCAAGCTATCGAAGCCTATTCAGCCTGATCTTGTGTTAATTCTAAAGCACGTTGGTAAGCAATTTTCTTTTTAATACCGGTCAAATCAGCCGCTAACTGTGATGCAGCTTTCACTGATAAATCTTGTAAGAGACGTGTTAAAAGCTGGTCGAGTTTTTCTTGCGCCATATCTTTTTCAGTGGTCGCACCACCGACAACCAGCACAATTTCACCTTTTTGTTGATGATGATCGTTTGCAATAAATTCAACCAACTCACCTAAAGTCATCTTTTTGATGGTTTCAAAAGTTTTGGTAATTTCACGGGCAAAACCGACAGGGCGGTCAGCACCAAAGACTTTAGCCATGTCACTGACACTGTCTAAAATACGATGTGGTGCCTCATAAAAAATTAGGGTTTGCGTTTCGTCTTTGAGTTTTTCCAAACTTGCCAGTCGTTGGGTTTGTTTAGAAGACAAAAAACCTTCAAAGCTGAAACGATCACTTGGTAAGCCCACTGAGCTTAAAGCTGCAATGGCAGCACATGCGCCCGGTACAGGGATTACGCGGATATTATGCTCTTGTGCCGCACGAACCAATTTAAAACCTGGATCACTGATAAGAGGCGTTCCTGCATCACTGATAAGCGCCATATCTTCACCTTTCAATAAACGTTGAATCAAAATGTCAATTTTGTTGCTTTCGTTATGATCGTGGCATGCGGTGAGCGGTGTTTGAATATTAAAGTGTTTCAGTAATTGTACTGAAGTTCGTGTATCCTCAGCAGCAATGATTTTGACTGATTTTAGTACATCAATTGCGCGGTAAGTCATGTCATCTAAGTGCCCAATAGGGGTTGCGACTACAAATAACTGGGCACTCATGGGTTTTCTCCGCGCTGCAAAATAATAAAATAATAGGTTGGCTTGAGTGCTTTGATGCATTCAACCGATACCGCGATAAGCATTCTACCTGAATTGTCCGTCGTGGCGTGAGCTAGAATGTTGTCGGCGATGGATTTGCAGGAGTTGGTAAGACATTCGACTGAAATCTAAACGCCAAGAAAGCTTTAAAACACGGAATGAAATGAAATGGTTGGCTTGAGAGATTCACAGCAGTGGTTTTAAACATCAAGACGTAAGATTTTTGATCGAAATTGAGCTTTTCAAAATGCACTGATTAAAAAATAAAAAGAAGTGGGGGAAGATAAAGAGATGAAGCTGGGACAATGGGCAGAGCAACAAGCTTTGACTGTGCTAGAAGAACAGGGGTATGTTCATGTACGGTCCAATTATCACTCGCGCTTTGGCGAAATTGATCTGATTGTACAAAAAGGGCAGGAATTGGTTTTTGTTGAGGTCAAAGCACGCTCAAAAACGCGTTTTGCGCAGGCTATTGAAACAATTTCCTATTCAAAACAACGCAAAATAGCAAAAACGGCCATGTTATTTTTACAAGATCATCCACATTTCCAGCAATATTATTGCCGCTTTGATGTGATTTGTTTTGATTTTTTTAAAGAAATTGCAAAAACCATACAGCAAGATTTTTCAAAATTCACTTATGATCAGCAATGGATAGAAAATGCTTTTACTTTTGATCAAGACTTTATTAATCTTTGAACAAAATCAAAGCTGAAATGCTGAATTAAAATAGTTTGAAAAGTTGAGGAGTCTTGCTGAGTGTTCAATCGTATTGCAATGACCGTATTATGCGTCGCAAGTTTATCTGGATGTGCAAGTTTCATTTCGGGTGGGACAGGAACAGCCGCTGTAGGAACAGAAAGCGGTGCACGTTCATTAGGGCAGGTCTTTATTGACTCTTCAATTGAGCGTACTGCAAAAATTAACTTATATAAATTGGACAGTCGTTTTAAACAGTCACGCGTCAATATCGAAAGTTTTCATGGCAATGTCTTATTAACAGGACAAGTACCCGATCAACACTTACGTCAGTTGGCCGAAGACAATGTACGTGCGATGTCGGATGTCAAAACCGTGCATAACTACATTACAGTTGGAAACCAAATTAGTTATAGCACCATCATGCAAGACACCTCAGTTACAGCAAATACACGTGGCTTGATCATGAAAGCTGCAGTTGTTTCAGATGCGAAAGTGCGTATTCACACCGAAGATGGCGTGTTATATGTGATGGGACGTTTAAATGGTGCTGAAATTACCGATTTAAACCAAGTGTTACAGCAAGTGGGGAATGTGACTAAAATTATCACACTGGTGGATAATATAGAGCAACAGACGCAAACGACCAGTGCATTTGCATCACCAATGATTAATTCAACACCGACAGAGCAAACGCCTGTTGCGATAGACCCAGACCAAGTTGAGCCAAATAATGTTCAATAAGCTTCAGCCTTTTGTTCAAAGACTGAATCGTTCGGTAGAGTATGCAAGATTACTCTATCGTGACTTTCGTATTTATGATGTCGGTAGTTATGCCTTAAACCGTTTAACACCGCGTAAGGGTTATTCGGTCCAAGAAAATGTAGCCTATGGGTTACGTGCGCGACACCGTTTAGATTTGTTTCGTACACAAACACCGCGTGAACACCGTCCTCTGATTGTATTTGTGCATGGTGGCGCATGGATGCATGGCGATAAAAAAGATTATCGTTTTATTGGCGAAGCCTTTGCCAAAGAAGGCTTTGATGTGGCGGTGATTAACTATCACTTGGCGCCTGAGCATATTTTTCCTGCCTCTATTGATGATCTCAGCTTGGCTTTAAATTATCTCAATGTACATCAACTTAAATATCAAATTTCGACTGAAAAAGTGGTGTTGATGGGGCATTCTGCGGGCGCATTTAATGTGATGTCTGCGCTCTATCATCCGAAACCGTATGAAATACAATGCCGCAGCCAAATTACCGCCATTATTGGTTTAGCCGGACCTTATCATTTCGACTATAAAGGCGATCCAATTTGTGCGGATGCTTTTGATCAGAACAGGCCTTATCAAGAAGTGATGCCATATTATTTCGTCGAGTCGAATACGGTTAAACATTATCTATTGGTTGCGGAGAATGATGATGTCGTCGGGTTAAGCAATGCCGTTGATTTGGATCGTAGGTTGAAAGAAAAAGGTAACTACAGTCAACTTTGGACGGTGCCGCGTATCGGTCATATTTCAATGATTGGTTCGGTATCGAGTTTGTTTAGTCGTTACTTCACGACCAAGCAAAAAATTATGCAGGCGCTAGAGGATGCGCTTAAGCACTAATTGGGTTTTAAAGTGTATTTGTTGTAGAGATAGTGAGTGAGCTTAGAGCCACTCACGTGTATCATCTGCGACCGTTGTGCCTTCTGTCGCATGCATGATCATGGCATGTGCAATACTGCCTTTGAACGGAATTTCAGGCAATTGATCAAACTTAAAGAATTGGGCATCGCTGATTTCTTCTTCTTGTAAGCAAAGCTCACCCGATGCGTATTCTGCTTTAAACGCAATCATTAAGTTACTTGGAAAAGGCCAAGGCTGACTCGCCAAGTATTGAATATTTTTAACTTGAATGCCGACTTCTTCTAAGGTTTCGCGGCGTACCGCTTCTTCTAAGGTTTCACCGACTTCAACAAAGCCTGCAATCAACCCATACATATTGCTACGGGTATTACGCGCATTTTTTGCCAACAGGATTTCATCTTCACCTCGTGTAATGACGGTGATAACACAGGGTTGTACCCGTGGATACTGATGATAACCACAGGCAGGACAGATCATGGCATATTCACTGGCATGTGCTTCTGTGGCGTGGCCGCAATGACTACAAAATTTATGATTGCGACGCCATTCTAGCAGTTGAATAGCTCGGCTGGCCTGTTCGAATTGTTTAGTGCTCCAGAGTGGAAGCAACTGGCGAATTGGGATGAGTTCTAAGCCTTCAGGAATCGGCTCATTGTCTAGCAGGTCTCGTGCAATCACTTGATCACCCGAGTGAAAACTTAAATCACTTGCTAGTTTTTCCACACGAGGCAATTGAAAGTTATGGTCCACCAACAATTGTTGTTGGTGGAAAATATAAGCAAGTGAAAGTTCTGACATTAGGCAACAGTCTTTAGTTTTTGGCTACTGTTCAATGCTACATCAAACATACTGTGTAATACAGGCTGTTTGTTTTTTAAGTTATCAATCAGCATATCTGCACTTGCGAGAGCATCAAGTACATGATTCACCTGAGCGGCAGTGAGCGCAGTTTCAGCCGTGAATTGTTGTTGCACAAAATCTGCTGAAAGATTCAGAGCAGTTTGACCATTTTCAGCGCCTAAGAACAGCATTGCGCCAGCAACTTCACGTAGTTGTGCAGGGGTGTTCTCAAGTGTAGCTAAATCTTGTTCTTGCTGATATTGCGCCAACGCTTGACTACTTAAGTCAATAGACGTTTTAGCCTCAGTCAATAAAGCAGCATGGGCTTCATCTAAACGGTCTAGTGAAATATTCATGTTGTTGACACGCAGCTGTAGGCGGCTTGAAGTATGGTGACGTTCTAACACGCCAATCGAGTTCATTGCCGACAAGATCACGTTCATCAACTGCTGCGCAAAACCTTCATCTTTCAGCATATCTGGTTGACTAAGTGATGCTGCCTGACGGTTTAAGTCATTATGTGCTTCATTTAAGTTCAATACTTTGAAGATGTTCGCCAAATCGACCAGTTTTGCTTGGAGCTCTCGGGTCTTCTCAGGGGTCATGGTTTGGTAGTTGTACTCAATGTCATTGCGGATTTGCGACATTTCGGTGGTTACCAAATCACTAATGGTATGCATTGTGTCGAAATCAGGGCCATACAGATGACGACTGAAAACTTGTAGCTGCGTATCTGTGAGTAGGTCGTCGCCAATATTGAGTTTGCCGCGGATGTGTTGAGACACTTCGTCTTCTTGGCTAATACATAAGCTGAGAATGTTGGCAAGATCTGTGAGGTTGGCTTTGAAACGTTTAGGTGCAGTAAAGAACTGAGCAATGTTACGTTCGATACTAATCAAAGTGCGTAAACGTGGTTCATTAATGAGCAATTTTTCAATTTGATTGAGTGCAACATAGACCAAGTTCCAGTACTGTTTACTCGGCTTTTGTTCTGCTAGACCCGCTAAATAAGTACCCACCAATTTCATTGCTTGTAAATCAAGTTCGCTTTCTTCTTGTTTCAGCATTTGGCTTAAAGACAGCTTATACAGGCGATGAACATATTGAGATTTTTCAAGACTTGGTGCTTGAGGGAGGCTGAAATCTGGGGTAATACAGTCCAGTAAGGACTCGATGTGCTGACCTTCTTGTGTTAAAGGCTTTGCTAGTGCAATTTCAAGACGGTTTAAGGTGTCGAGTAAAAACTGTGGAATTTTCACTTCTCTTAAGCAAATGAACTCAATATATCGCTTCAGCATGGTCGTGCCTTCGCTGAGTGCAATCACATCTTGCGTATTAATCTGTGCAGGATTCCCCATGATCTTGCGCATAAGCTCTGCGGAATATTCAGCAATTTTGGCTAAGCTCGACATATCAATCAAGGCAAGCACTTGAGCACATTGCTCAAATTGGTTTAATGCGTCGTCAATTCCAAAAGGTAAAGTATGATCTTCTGCTAAGGTGCTCACAGCTGATTCAACTAGCTTAATGGAGTTATCCACTTCATTTTTTATTATCAGCAGCGCTGTTGGATTAAAATGAATAGAGGTTTGGTAAGACATTGATCTGCACCTATCCTAGTGTTTTATCGTGTTTATATGCTGCCCAATAGAGGCATAGCAACTTGTTTATCACTATAGCCTAACTGAAAAATCTTGTAATACAAAAGTTAACATAAACTTTAGATTTTATTTGGCAAAAAGGCAGGGTGTGCCATGTTTTTCTTGGTATTGTTTGACCCAAGTCTCATGTGCTTCAAGTTCTTCGGCTGAAGGGTGAATTACCGCCAGTTCAATATCCAGTGTTTGACGCTGACTTTGCCCATTTTCTTCTTCACTATTCGACAGGGCGTCCATATCAAAGGAAACCTGACCACCTGTCATGGCCAAGTAAACGTCGGCTAGAATTTCAGCATCGAGTAAGGCCCCGTGGAAGGTACGGTCACGCTGTGGAATTTCGTAACGGCGAACTAAGGCATCGAGTGAGTTTTTTTGCCCCGGATGCTTAGATTTTGCCATCGCGAGGGTATCTGTCACTGCACAAACTTCAGAAAGCGCAACAAATCCTGCACGCTTGAACTCCATGTCTAAGAAGTTCATATCGAAGTTTGCATTATGCGCAATGATTTCCGCACCTTTGAGATAGGCAAATAAAGTGTCAGCAATCTCTTGATACAGCGGTTTATCTTTTAAAAAGTCATCAGAGATCCCGTGGACATTTTCAGAATCGCCCACAGGTTTTTTCGGGTTGATGTAGATATGAATAGAGCTGCCTGTAAGCTTTCGATTGACCATTTCAATCGCACCAACTTCAATAATGCGATCGCCATCTTGATAATAGAAACCCGTGGTCTCTGTATCGAGAATGAGCTGTCGAGGTCCAAAGACCTCAACCTTACGTGGAGTAATCACAATTTGTGGATGTTGTTTAAGTTGTGTTAAATCCACACTTGCCACAACTTCAGACGTTTGTTCAATAGAAGGCACCGTTGTAGCAAGTTCTGGTTCAGCGACTAAACTTGGCTCTTGTTCTGCAACGTGTATTTCACTTTCGGTTAAATCTTCGCTGTCATCGGCTTCTTCGTCATCGAAACCCAAACCAAAAGGGTCGTTTAACAACCAGTCTGGTTCAATTTTTTTTTTATCTACAGATGGTTCTGTTGTCGTTGTTTTAGACTGACGAAGTTGAGCCTGTGTTTGATCGGCACCGAGGTTTGCCAATTGATCTGCCATTTCATTACCTTCATGACCTGCATGGCCTTTGACCCAGTGCCAATCGATATCACGGCCTTGGCAGGTTGCATCGAGTTTTTTCCACAAATCTGGATTTTTAACGTCTTTCCAGTTTTTCTTTTTCCAACCTGTAATCCACTCGGTAATGCCGCGTTTGACATAGGTTGAATCTGTCCAGACTACCAACTTCGCATCGGTTGGGCAAAAAAGAATGCCTTCAATGGCCGCGGTGAGTTCCATACGGTTATTGGTGGTGTTGTCTTCACCGCCACACAGTTTATGTTCTTCAGTTTCTGTAATAATGTACGCGCCCCATCCCCCAAGACCAGGGTTTCCACGACAAGCACCATCGACATACAGGGTAATTGTTTGTGACATACACAACTTCCGTAAACTGAAAATTAAAACTAAGCGGGCACCATTGTATAACGCAAATGCACTAGAGAAGTGTATAACATGCAGCTTTTTTAATTTCTTGTAACATTTATACTGATTTCAAGTTAAATTAACGCCTTGTGTCTGCTGCGTGCTTTACTACAATGGCAGATCTAAAAAATAAATTTTATACGAGTTGTTTGGATTTTCTTATGTATAAGTCAGCTGCCATTTTTGGCCAACCGATGTTACCGACATTATTTAAAATTACAGTACTCGGTTCAGCACTTGCGACACTTGGACTGGCTGGTTGCTCCTCGACGCAAAGTGCAACGCAAACATCTAAATCCAAACAAGTCGGATCAAACTACTTAGACGCAAATAGTCTAGATTCTTTAGAAGATTTACTTTCTGCAACCGACATGCGTGCGGTGGAAGGGGATCGCCTGTTGGTGTTAAAACACGGTGACGTTTGGAAGCGTATGACCGTGGGCTTTAAAATGAACACCGATCATTGGAATCCTCGTATTGATGCACAGCGCGGGTGGTTCATTTCACGCCAACCGTATTTGGATCGTTTAAGTGCACGTGCATCACGTTATTTGTATCACACTGTTAAAGAAGCTGAGCGTCGCGGTTTACCAACAGAGCTGGCTCTACTGCCTGTGATTGAAAGTTCGTATGACCCTGCTGCAACCAGTAGTGCTGCGGCTGCGGGCTTATGGCAGTTTATTCCAAGTACGGGACGTATTTATGGCTTAAAACAAAGTAGCCAATATGACGGACGCCGTGATGTGGTCGAGTCAACACGGGCTGCGTATGAGTTCTTGGGCAGTTTATATAACCAGTTCGGTTCGTGGGAACTTGCCCTAGCAGCTTATAACGCAGGTCCGGGCCGTATTCAACAAGCAATTAACCGTAATAAAGCCGCAGGTTTGCCGACGGACTATTGGTCGTTAAAACTGCCTGAAGAAACTATGAACTATGTGCCACGGTTCTTGGCGGTTGCACAGATCATTAAAAATCCAAATGCCTATAACATCAATTTACCACCGATTGCCAATCGTCCGCACTTTAGAGAAGTCACTGTGGGCGCGGTGAGTCTAAATGAAGTTGCGTCGATTACAGGTTTAAGTCGTGCCGAGCTGTATCAGTTAAATCCGGGACACCGTGGTGAATGGATTGATGGTGCAAGTCCAATGCGGATTTTAATTCCTGCGGATTTGAGTCCTTCAGTGGATGTACGTTTGAAAAAATTACAGGGTGGTTCAGGCGGCTTGTGGGCATCTGCAAATACCAAACTGCCTGAAAATAACCAAACGATTCAACCAAGCAAAATTGAACCACCGAGGTTAAATACCAAAGCGATCACACCGTCGAAAACTACACCACCTGTTTTAGCGACGACAACCGCAAAAACCACAACAGGAAAGTCTGCCACTTCGTCTACAGTGACGTCGTCAAGCAGTACTTCTATTACGACGCCTACCCGTGGTTCAACGCCTAAAGGGTCTAATGCACTGGCTGCTTTTGCTGCCAATAGCGATATTCCAAGTGCGCCGCGTATTCCAGTTGCGGTTACGCCAGCGACCCCAGTGAAACCAGTTTCCGTTGAACCACCAATTTCAGCAGCAGAACGTGAGCAGTTAACCGCGGCAATTCAAGCTGAAGGTCAAAGCAAAACTGTCGATGAAGTTCTGAAACCAGTTGCGACGAAAGCAGAGCAAGCTGAAGTGGTAGCTGAAATTCAGGCTTTAGCCCCTCAAGGCACAGAAATTGTGGATCCTTTAGATGGTAAAATTAAGCTCACCGCAATTCAAACCAGTCAGTCCGTGGCAGAGCTGCAAGGTAAAGAGTTAACCAAAGGTTTTGCTTATCCAAAATCTGTGGCTGACAATACTCGTTTAGATTCAGATGAAGTGAAGCGTAATCAAGGCAAAAATTTTGTTAAGACTGACTCTGAAATTGTAATTGTTCCGCCAAAAGGTAAACGTTCAACTTATACCGTACAACCGGGTGATACTTTGGCGCTGATTGCTGCCAAAAATGGGGTGAACTGGCGTGATGTGGCGAAGTGGAACCAAATGGATGCCAATGCCACACTTTATGTCGGTACATCGATTTATTTATATGATGCAAAACCACAAGCTGAAAAAGTTGAAGTGCGTTCTACCGTGAAAGCTGAGACTAAACCCGAGAGTTATACCGTTCGTGCCAATGATACCTTAACAGGCATTGCGGATGAGTTTGGTTTAAGCTTAAAACAGTTGGCTGACTATAACGGTTTAAGCGTAACCAGTGGTGTACGTGTGGGGCAAAAGCTATCATTAAAAGAAACAGCTCAATCCCGTACTAAATCCAACGATGAAAAAAACAGCAGCCCAACCAAAGTGGCAACCCAGTCGTATACGGTGAAACGTGGTGAATATCTGAAATTGATTGCAGACCGTTATGCGCTGTCAAATCAAGAATTGGCAGATTTAACACCGGGTTTAAATGCGGGCAGCAACCTGTTGGTTGGACAAAAAATTAATGTGCCACTCAATGATGTCAAAAGCTTAACGACAAGTAGTGCCAAAGCATCTCCAGTTAAAGCCGAGCCACAATTCAAAGTTGAAAGCTATAAAGTACAACGTGGTGATACTTTGTATAGCATTGCATCACAGTCGAAGATGAGCCTGTCGGAGTTGGCTGATCTCAATAATCTGTCAACCAATAGCGGCTTGCAAGTGGGTCAAAGTATTAAGATCCCTGCGGGTTCAACCGTGCCAGATACTTATACCGTTCAGTCAGGAGATTCGTTAACTGCGATTGCTTCGAAATATAATTTGGGTATGGATTATATTGCTGACCTCAACAACATGAGTCGTACAGCGGGCTTACGTGCAGGTCAAAAACTCAAATTAACGGGTGAAGTGCCTACTGTTGAAACGCCGAAAACAGTCGAAAAACAAACTACTGCAAGTAATAACTCAACCGATATCCATGTGGTGAAATCGGGTGAAACCCTAAATAGCATTGCGCGTAAATATCACTTGCAACTGAACTATTTGGCTGAATTAAACAACCTAAGCCGTACGGCGAATGTTCGTGTTGGTCAGCGTTTAAAAATTGAAGGTGATGTTGATTCAGCTCCAATCAAAACAGAAACAGTGGCAGCAAAGCCACAAGCAACTTCTAGCCGTGCAACTGAAGCTTATAAAGTGAAGTCAGGTGAGTCGTTAAACTCAATTGCAAGCCGTGCGGGGATGTCAGTGTCAGAGCTTGCTAGTTTAAATAATCTGAGTCCGCGTGCGGGCTTACAAGTTGGGCAGACCATTCAAATCCCAAAACTGATTTCGCAGTACACGGTGAAACGTGGTGATACCTTAATTGGACTGGCAAGTCGTTATGGTATGGATACTTCGCAATTGGCTGAGCTCAATGACATTAAACCGAATACGCAGTTGCGCATTGGGGATGTAATTAAGGTGCCGAACTAATATTGAGTTAAAATGCAATTTCAGAGTAAGCTTTGATGACGGTTAGAACAACACTCTTGCTGTTCAGCCTTGTAGCTATTCCTTTAAAGGCATGGTCTGCACTACAGACCATGCCTTTTATTGCACCTTATAGTACGCCGAAATACAGCCAATTGGATCATTTGCCTTATGCCAATGTGCAGGCACCGAAGGGTGGCGAATTAACACGTGCAGTCATTGGGAGTTTTGATAACTTAAACAGCATGAATGGTCGTGGTACTGCGGTTGAGGGAACCAACTATTTATTTGACTCACTCATGAGTAGTTCTTTGGATGAGCCTGCGGTGATGTATCCATTGCTGGCTGAAAAGATAAGCTATGACCCAAAAAATTTTAACGCGATCATTTTTCATTTAAACCCAAAAGCACGGTTTAGTGATGGCAGTCCTGTTACTGCAGCCGATGTAAAGTTCAGTTTTGATATCTTTCAAAGCAAATCCAATTTTGGCTTACAGATGTATTTGTCGGATTTAGCCAAGACCGAAGTGTTGTCCAAATACAGCGTCAAAATGCATTTTAAAACCCGAAATAATGTGGAAATGCCTTTGATTGTGGCCAGAATGCCAATTTATTCAAAAAAAGACTGGCAAGGCAAAGACTTTAGTCAAACTTCGGTCAAACCGATTTTAGGCTCAGGCCCTTATCTCTTAGAGAAAATCAATGCAGGGCAGCGGGTTGTTTATAAGCGTAATCCAAAGTATTGGGCCAGAGATTTAAAGGTCAACCAAGGGCGTTATAATTTTAACCGCGTGGATTATGTGTACTATCGCAGCAAAGATATTGCTTTTACTGCGTTTAAGGCCGGTTTATATACCTTGCATGAGGAAGAGTCTGCACGACAATGGGTGACAGCCTATAACTTTCCCGCAGCGAAACAAGGTCTCGTTAAAAAATATCGCTTTAAGCATTTCAATCCGATTCCAACGCAAAGTTTTGTATTTAATACCCGTCGTCAGCCTTTTCAAGATATTTATTTTCGCCAAGCCTTGACTTATGCCTACGACTTCGAGTGGCAAAACAAAGCGATGTTCTATGGGCAATATCAACGCTTGCAAAGTTATTTTTCTAATAGCGAACTAGAGGCGAAGGGTGCGCCTTCGGCTGCTGAAATCAAAATCTTAAAGCCTTATTTGGCGAAATTGCATCCCGTACAGCGAGATGGCGTTTTAAAGAACTGGCGTTATTCAGCTTCAGATGGATCGGGCTATAATCGAAATAATTTACTCATTGCACGACAGATTTTATTAAAAAATGGCTATACATATAATGCCAAAGGGCAATTGTTGGATCGGAAAAATAAGCCGATTCAGTTTGAATTTCTGATTCAGCCGAGTGATGCTGTACGTGAAATTACCCCTTTTGTTCGCCATCTAAAGCGCCTAGGAATACAGCTGAACATTCGACAGGTTGATACACCGCAGTACTATGAGCGTATGCGGACTCAAGATTTTGATATGACCCTACAAACGATGCCACAGTCTTTGACACCGGGCAAAGAACAGGTGCAACTGTGGGGCAGTGCTTCAGCCCATCAGGTGGGAAATTATAATTATTCGGGTATTCAAAATTCGGTGATTGATCAAATGATTCAACAGTTGATTCAAGCGCCTGATCGCAAGCAAGTGGTCGTGCAAACGCGTATTTTAGATCGCTTGCTGCGTGCGGGTTATTATCAAATACCGACCTATGGTAAAGCTGATCAATGGTATGCCTATTGGAATATGTACCAAAAACCAAAACAGAGTCCGCAGTTGAATGTCGGGTTGGATTATTGGTGGAGTGATGCCAAACAGGCAAAAAAGGTGGGTCGGTATTTAGGTCAGGCAGCCAAGCCATAAGCTGGCATAGGGGTTTTGGAGATGCATATGTATATATTCAAAAGGCTGTTGCTGATTGTTCCAACTTTATTTCTGATTTTGCTGATCAATTTTGCTGTGATCCAAATTGCGCCCGGTGGTCCTGTTGAGCAAGCCATTCAACAAGCGGAAGCTATGCAAACTTTGGGTAATCTGGGCGGTGCAGGTGGAGGCTCAAATGTCTATCAAGGCGCACAAGGACTCAGTGATGAAATGCTCGCAAAGATCAAAGCACATTATGGTTTTGATCAGCCCATGCATATACGCTTTTTTGAAATGGTAAAGAATTATGTGCAACTGGACTTCGGTACGAGCTTTTTTAAAGACCAGCCCGTTACAGCACTGATTAAGGATAAATTACCTGTATCCGTGTCCTTGGGGCTGTGGAGTGCCTTGCTAATCTATCTGATTTCCATTCCTTTGGGCATTAAAAAAGCCCGATTGCACGGCACGGTGTTTGATCAGTCTACATCGCTACTGTTGGCAGTGGCCTATGCAGTTCCCGCATTTATTTTTGCAATTCTTCTGATTGTCTTTTTTGCAGGCGGTTCTTATTTCCAATGGTTTCCCTTGCAGGGTTTGGTCTCGGAAAATTTTGCGGACTTGTCACTATGGGGAAAAATTAAAGATTATTTTTGGCACATGGCTTTACCGCTTTTAGCGATGGTGATTGGTGGCTTTGCCACAGTGACTTATCTCACCAAGTCTTCGTTTATGGAAGAGCTCAGCAAGCCCTACGTGCTGACGGCGCGTTCTAAAGGTCTGACTGAGTCTCAAGTGTTGTACGGTCATGTGTTTCGCAATGCAATATTGATTGTGGTGGCAGGTTTACCTGAAGCTTTAATCGCTTACTTTTTTGTAGGCAATTTATTTATTGAGATCATTTTTAATCTGGATGGTTTAGGTTTATTGGGCTTTGAAGCCATTGTGCAGCGTGACTATCCTGTGATTTTTGGCACATTGTTCATTTTTACTTTGTTGGGCTTGCTGTTGCGTCTAATTGGCGATGTGTTGTATCAGTGGATTGATCCGCGAATACATTTTGATTCGCAAGGGAGAGGCTGATGTCACCTATTTTACAGGCAGGTTTCAAGCGATTTAAGCAAAATAGGCTCGGTCTCAGTTGTTGTATTTTATTTCTTTGTGTTTTCGTGTTGTCTTTAGCCGCAGAACTGATTGCGAATGATAAACCGCTGTTGCTTAAGTATGATCAGACCTTATATTTCCCTGTATTGAAACACTATCCTGAAACGACTTTTGGTGGAGTTTTTGAGACTGAAACTGAATACAAAGATCCAGTGGTACAACAGCTGATTCAGGCAAAAGGTTGGGCTGTTTGGCCGTTGATTCGATATTCATATCAAACCCCCAACGTAGATTTGACTGTTCCTGTACCGTCCCCGCCCACGATGCAAAATTGGCTCGGGACAGATGACCAAGGTCGTGATGTTTTGGCACGAGTATTATATGGCTTACGTGTCTCATTGCTGTTCGGTTTTGTTTTGACTTTCAGTTCAGCTGTACTGGGTATTGTGATTGGAGCAGTACAAGGTTATTACGGTGGTTGGGTCGATTTAATCGGACAGCGCATTTTAGAAGTTTGGGGTGGGTTACCCATGCTATTCATGGTGATGATTTTAGTCAGTATGTTTAGCCCAAATATTTACTGGCTGTTTTTAATCATGCTGTTATTCAGTTGGACGATTTTAGTTCCATTGGTACGAGCTGAGTTTTTGAGGGCGCGCCAGTTGGATTATGTCCGTGCCGCGCGAAGTTTAGGTGTCACTAACCGAGCTATTATTTTTCGGCATATTTTACCCAATGCAATCAGCTCTAGCCTGTCACAACTGCCTTTTATCTTAACAGCCAATATTACAGCGCTAACAGCACTGGATTTCTTGGGTTATGGCTTACCGCCTGATGCGGCATCATTGGGCGAGCTTTTGTTACAAGGTAAGAATAATTTAAATGCACCATGGTTAGCACTGTCTGGCTTTTTCAGCTTGGCCCTTGTGCTTGCGTTGCTGATGTATATCGGGGAGGCTTTGCGCGATGCATTTGACCCCAGACGCCAATAGTACAGCCCCTATACTTAAAGTGAATGCACTGAGTATTCAAAGTGCAGAACGCCTATTGGTCGATCAGCTCAGTTTTGAACTGTATGCTGGGCAGACTTTGGCGCTGGTTGGAGAGAGCGGTTCAGGAAAATCGATTAGTGCTTTAGCCTTGATGGGGTTATTACCGAAAGCATTGCAAGTACATGGCTCAGTGCTGTTAGACGGAAAAAATCTCTTAAAGCTGAGCGATGCGCAACTTAGGCTGATTCGTGGGAAAAAAATCGCGATGGTTTTTCAAGAGCCAATGACCGCTTTAAATTCTTTGCATCGGGTGGAAAAGATCATTGCCGAGACTTTATGGTCACAGGGTTGGTCTAAAAAGCAAGCGCGGAAACGAGTGATTGCCTTGCTAGAGGATGTGGGTATTCCAAATCCTGAAAGTGTGTTACAGCGTTTTCCTTATGAGCTGTCTGGCGGCCAACGCCAGCGGGTCATGATTGCCATGGCACTGGTGCAAGAGCCTGATATTTTGATTGCCGATGAACCCACCACGGCACTAGATGTCATGCTGCAAGTTCAAATTTTAGACTTGCTGAAGTCTTTACAACAGCGCCATAACATGGCCATGATTTTGATCAGCCATGACCTCAACTTGGTGAAACACTATGCTGATGATGTCGTGGTCATCCATCAAGGTAAGGTCGTAGAGCAAGGGGCGGTTGCGCAGATTTTTGAACAGTCGCAGTCTACTTATACTCAAAACTTACTCAATCATTCTTTTGGTCAAGCCATTAGCGTACAAGATGCTGTGCCTTTACTGAGTTTAAAACAACTTGAGGTCAAATTTCCGATTAAAAAAGGCTGGTTTAATCGCATGACACAGTATCTTGTTGCGGTTGAAGCTTTGGATTTGAGCTTGGCTCAAGGGCATTCTTTGGGAGTGGTGGGGGAAAGTGGTGCAGGCAAAAGTTCTTTGGCACTGGCTGTAGCAAGGTTGATTGAAAGTCGAGGACAGATCCAGTTTGGAGAACATGATTTAAACCAACTCTCACAAAAGGCATTACGTCCGCTTCGCGGTGATTTTCAAATCGTGTTTCAAGACCCGTTCGCAAGTTTGAACCCACGCATGAGTGTTGAACAAATCATTGCAGAAGGTTTAACTTTAAAGCCTTTGTCTTTGTTTGAGAGGACACAGCATGTTGAGAATGTCTTAACTCAGGTGGAGTTGCCTGTCACATTTAAAAGCTATTATCCACATGAGCTATCTGGTGGGCAGAGGCAACGTGTGGCTTTGGCACGAGCCTTGGTACTTCAACCGAAACTATTGATTTTAGATGAACCAACTTCGGCCTTAGACCGAAGTACGCAGCGTTCGATTGTGGCGTTATTACGCCGTCTACAACACGAGCAGGGTATGAGCTATTTGTTTATTAGTCATGACTTACAAGTGGTACGAGCACTATGCCAACAGGTTTTGGTCTTACGTCATGCCAAAGTGGTGGAATTGCAAGCCACTGAACAACTTTTTGAGCAACCGCAGTCTGACTATACGCGTCAATTGATTCAAGCCAGTCAGTATCAGTAAAATTATTTTGCTAAATAAAAAATTAAAAAATTTGACAAAATGAATTGTCAAATTTTCTTGACTGTCGCCAAAAAACACATAGAGTAAAAACACTAAAAAATATTAAAGGATGTATTTTCATGAGCCAGCTTGCAAGCGCAATCGACGTAGGGCAGGTCCATTTTAAAAATAAGATGATTAAAGGGGCGATGAGTGAAGCACTCGCCAATCATGCAGGCCAGCCGAATCATTTGCACTTAGGCTTGTATGAGGCTTGGGCAAAAGGTGGCCTAGGCTGTGCCATTACAGGCAATGTGATGGTGGACTTCCGAGCTAAAAATGAACCAGGCGTGGTGGTGATTGAAACCGAACGTGACTTAGAACCACTAAAACAATGGGCTGCGATTGGTAAAAAACATGGCATGGTGCAATTGGTGCAGTTGTCACATCCAGGCCGTCAGTGTCCTAAGGGTTTAAATAGGGAAACGGTTGCACCTTCAGCAGTACCGTTTAGCCCTGCTTTAGCAATGAGTTTTGGAACTCCGCGAGCGCTTCGTGAAGATGAAATCCTTGATATTATCCAGCGCTTTGCAACTTCAGCTGCCATTTGTGAGAAAGCAGGCTTTGAAGGCGTGCAATTACATGGTGCACATGGTTATCTCATCAGTCAGTTTTTATCGCCGTTGACCAATAAACGCCAAGATCAATGGGGCGGCTCTGTTGAAAACCGCATGCGTTTTTTATTGGAAATTTATAAAGCAGTACGTGCTGCAACGTCAGAGCAGTTTATTATTTCGGTCAAACTCAATTCGGCAGATTTTCAGCGTGGTGGAATCTCGGAAGAAGATGTCATTGCGACATTTAAAGCTATTGATGCGGCCGGGATTGATTTGATTGAGATTTCAGGGGGCAGCTATGAAGCACCTGCGATGGCAGGGGTGAAGCAAGAAAAACGTAAGGCATCGACTATTGCACGTGAGGCTTACTTCTTAGAGTTTGCTGAAAAAATTCGTGAACAAGTCCAGTGTAAGTTGATGGTGACTGGCGGTTTTCGTACTGCTGCGGGTATGAACGCAGCCTTAGAAAGTGGCGCGTGTGACTTTATTGGGATGGCGCGTCCATTTGCGGTAGAACCCGACGTGACCAATCGTTTAATTGCAGGGCAAGATGTACGTTATGCAGTTGATAAGATCAAAACAGGCATTTCGATGATTGATAAAATGGCGATTATGGAAGTGATCTGGTATGCCGCACAATTTAAGGATATCGCAGAAGGTAAACAACCAAATCCGAAACTGTCACCGCTCAAAGTGTTTTTTAATTATTTAAAAGGCAATGTGAAAGCCGTGATTAAGGGGCAAGTCAACTCTAGAAAGTCAGCTTAAGCATAGCCTCACTGTGTGATAGACCAATAGTGTTCAAAATAAGAAGCAGACCATTGCCCACGTGCCATTGCAGCATTAAAGGCAGGTCTGCTTTGTATTTGGGTGAAATAGTGTTGAATAGACTGATACTGGGCAAACTGCGGAGTGGCATAACTGGCCGCATAGAGTGGAAACCACATCAAGATATCGGCATAACTAAACACATCGCCAGCAAAGTATGAATGCGTGCTTAAGTGGGTATCAATTTCTTTCAGTTGTCGATGTAGCTCAGGGTTTAAATAAGCGCGATTGAACGAGCTTTGAAAGGCCAAACTTACAAAGCGCACAAGCAAAGGTGTTTGTTGCTTAATGTGTTGGAAAACTTGTTTTAATGCCAAATTGGGCATGAGACTGGCATCGCTATAATGGCTATAAAAACAGAAGTTCCAATACTGGACTTCTTGCGTTAGTCAAAATTTAAACAGCCCAAAGCTACATTTTATAAGGTTTTAGCCAATTCAAAAATTAGGTAAAACGATACTTTCGCAAGAGGTTTACTGTGTATGGTCATGGGGAATAATCAACTTCTGGCACAGTTGGCATAGGTATTCTACGATTGCACTGCTTTCCGTAAGTCGTATCGTCTGAGTATCATGTGAAATGTCGAGCGTTGGAAATTTTAGATTCGTTTGTCTAGCTTGTGTTGCATCATACAGCTTGAGTTCATAAGACAGCTCAAGTTCCTCAAGTAGCCAAAGAATACGCTGTGAACGTGAGTTTTGAAGATGATGTAAGATCATAAATATTTTTAGTTTTAAGTGATTGATCGTATCTATAAAAAGAAGAATAAAGGAAATCTAAGATGAAAAATAGCAATGTTGTGATTTTAAGTGCTGTTTCACTGTTGGTAAGTCCTCAACTGCTATGGGCGAATATGTCCTATCAAACAGGCGATATTATTTTTCACGTCTCGAAGTCGCAACAAAGTTTAGGGATACAAAAAGCGACCAAGTCTCGTTATAGCCATATGGGTTTAATTGTTAATAAAGATGGAAAAGCATGGGTTTTAGAGGCAGTTCAGCCTGTGAAATATACGGCACTTCAGCAGTGGATTGATCGCGGGGTTGAGCGGCATTATGTGGTGAAGCGCTTTAAAACGAATTTGACTGTTCAGCAAAAGCAGACGCTAATCAAGAACGCAGAACAATACTTAGGCCAGCCTTATGATCTTTATTTTGAGTGGGACAATCGTGCTTTATATTGCTCAGAAATAGTCTGGAAGGCCTATCATGATGCTTTAGGTATTGAGTTGGCGCCGTTATCCAAACTGAAGCAATTTGATTTAAGTTCGTCTGAAGTCAAGCAACTCATGCAACAGCGATATGGGCAAAACATTCCCTTGAATGAAACTGTGATTGCGCCACAGGCTATTTTTGCCTCGACCGCTTTAGTTGAAGTTGATCGTAAATAGAAAAGCAATAAAAAAGCCCAAGTATTATGACTTGGGCTTTTTTATGAGATGACTCTAGAAAAAATCAATCTCGAATATGGCGTCCCTACGGGGATTCGAACCCCGGTTACCGCCGTGAAAGGGCGATGTCCTAGGCCTCTAGACGATAGGGACAGTACAGAAGTGATGTTCTAAAACCGATTACTTTTGATCTTAAGTAATGGCGTCCCTACGGGGATTCGAACCCCGGTTACCGCCGTGAAAGGGCGATGTCCTAGGCCTCTAGACGATAGGGACTTAATAAAACTTTACTTCTGAAATTGGCGTCCCTACGGGGATTCGAACCCCGGTTACCGCCGTGAAAGGGCGATGTCCTAGGCCTCTAGACGATAGGGACGTTTCAGAGGTGCGCGTATATTAGGGTGAAAATAGAGGGGTGTCAAATGCTTTTCTCTAAATAATTCCAGTTTTAAGTGTTGAATGCATAAATTTACAACAATCTAAATAAAATGATTAAAAATCATATGATTTAAGTCGATTTTTTAAGCAACTTAAGCACGTTGTTAATGAATTCGGCATGGCGTAAATAGCCTTCGATCAGATGAGGATGAGCAATATCAGTGGTGATTTGCTTGTTGATAATGGCGGGAGTAAAAGCAAACGGTTTTTTGTTTAGTGGAAACGCACTTAGAAAATCAGCATCTGAATAAAAGTTGATCTAATCACCGTATAAAGCAGCGGGCCGTTGAATAGGTTGCTGCAAATGACACTGAATAACGCGAAAGGCAAAGTGGTGAACCGAGGGTAATCAGTGCTTGAATCTTAAGCTCAGGGTGTTGAATTAAATAATTATAGGCAATCACGCTGCCTATAGAGTGGGCAATCACAATATTGGGTTTCGTACCATGTAAGTGCTCACGCAGACGTATATGTGCGGTGTGGATGAAGTGTGGATTGGATAAATATAGATACGCTTCCATCAAAAAACGATGAATAAAGCTGCTATGCAACTCTGGGAAATGGTTGATTAAACTAGCTAAGTCACGCAAGGCCAGATCTTTGCCGAGGAGGCTGATGTATTTAATTTTATTATTGAATGAGAATTCATCTGAAAGTGTGAGCTGAGGATTTTTAGAAATTTCAGCTTGATGTTCAATATTGGGTGCAGCGGTGTGAGTTAGGTGAATAGGATGTAAAAAGGAAACCAATGTTGCGGCATGAGGTTGCTGGCGCTGAGGGTGTTTTCTAAATGCTGACGTATTAGAATATCTCCGTAAAAGTCCAGCCGACTGTACCGCTGAAGATAAGGTAGGTCATCTGCGCAGCCAAGTTCGCTCAGTACCTGTTGTGAGATCACAAGTCAATGTTGAAGCAGGGTACATGCAGTCTTGTGCTGCTGATTCATTCCATGAATCCATACAATATTCATCGTGTATGCACCGATGATATACTTGATAAAAACAGTATAAAAAAAGAGCGACCGAAGTCGCTCTTTTTTAACAATATGGATTAAGATTTCTTGTGATAAAAGGTGTAATAACTGGCATAACATACTGCAATAAACAGTAAACAACCAAAGAAGCTAATACGCATACTTGGGTCAAACACCATACTAACGCAGGTGATAAAGCAGAAGATAAAGCCAAGGATTGGCAAAATAGGAAACAGGGGTGCTGCAAAACCTAATTCTTCTTTTTTACGTCCTTGTTTATACCATTGGCGACGGAAGTTAAATTGGCTTAAGCAAATACTCATCCAAACGACGACCATGGTAAACGCTGCAATACCTAAAAGGTTTGTAAAAATGGCTTCAGGTGCAAACTGTTCAGACAGTAAGCCCGGCATACCCCCAATCATGGTCACGATGACTGCCACGTAAGGGACACCACGTGCATTGATTTTTGAGAAGACTGCTGGCAACTGTTTTTGGTAAGACAAGGACCACATCATACGCGAAGCGGCAAATAGTCCTGAGTTCGCAGCAGATAGCAACGCAGTGATAATCACAAAACGAATGATATCTTCAGCATAAGGAATGCCAATGTGCTGGAATACGGTCACAAATGGACTGCTACTCACGCCTTCAGCTGCTAAACCTGCTTCTTGATGCGGAAGGAGTGAAGTCACGACCAAGATGGTACCCACAAAGAAAATCAATAAGCGGAAAATCGCAGTATTGATGGCTTTGGGTACATTCTTAGCAGGATCTTTGGTTTCACCCGCAGCAACACCAATCAGCTCTGTACCAGAAAATGCAAAGTTCACGATCAACATGGTGGTAAAGATAGGGAACAAGCCTTCTGGGAACCAACCCTGAGCCGTTAAGTTGCTAAATAAAGGCGCAGCTTCATAGCCTCTGTAGCCAATCACGCCAAAAATAGCGAGTAGACCCAATAAAATAAAAATAACAACGGTGATAACTTTGACTAAAGCCAACCAAAACTCAGATTCAGCGAACCATTTGGTCGAGATCATATTTAAACTAAATACAAAAGCACCAAAAATTAGAGTCCACATCCACATTGAACTATTTGGAAACCACTCCTGCATGAGCAGAGCGGCAGCTGTAAACTCGGTTCCTAGCGTGACTGACCACGTTAGCCAGTACAGCCATGTGATGGTATAACCTGTACCTGGTCCGATATAGCGTTTGGCATAAGCACCAAATGAGCCAGACTCAGGCATATGAACAGCAAGTTCCCCTAAACACAGCATGACCATATATGCAATGATCCCGCCGAGGAAATAAGAAATAATGGCACCTACAGGCCCCGTTTGTGCAATGACTTCACCCGATCCTAAAAATAGGCCAGTCCCGATTGCGCCGCCAAGCGAAATCATAACCAGATGTCGAGTACTCATAGCGCGTTTTAAAGGCGCAGAATTGCCCTGATGCGAAGCATCATTCGGAGATGAGTGCATAAGCGTTAATAAGTTCAGGAATGAAGCGGGCTATTGTAGTGAAAAACTGCAAATCTGCAATGAAATAATAGTAATTATGAATAAGTGTTGATCGGATAAGATCAAGAGATGGCGTCCCTACGGGGATTCGAACCCCGGTTACCGCCGTGAAAGGGCGATGTCCTAGGCCTCTAGACGATAGGGACGTTGCGAGGTGATGCGTATATTAAGGATTAAAGGCCTATTTGTCAAAAGGGTTTTTGCTCTGTGATGGTTGAAAGTTCAAACATTAGGCAAAACAAGTAATTAAATTGAATGAATTTTTTATTGTTGCAAAAGTGAGCCCAAAAAATAAGCTTAAGCTCACTTTGCTGAAGGTGCTTAGTTTTTATTATGATAGAGCCAATAGTAACTGGCATAGCAAGCCGCCATAAAGAGCAAGCAGCCAATAAAACCTGAAAGCATTTCAGGGTCAGCCGCCATACTTAAGCCTGTTGCTGTACAGCAGATAAAGCCTAGGATCGGAACCAACGGATACCAAGGGGTACGGAATTTCAGCTCCGATAAAGCATGGCCTTGCTTTAACCATTGGCGACGAAAGTTAAACTGACTAGCAAATACTCATCCAGACAATCACCATAGTGAATGCTGCAACACCCATCAAGTTCTTAAAAATGACATCTGCACCAAACTGCTCTGAGAGTAAGCCCGGCAAGCCACCAATCATGGTGACCCAAATGGCAATATAAGGCACGCCAGATTTACTTACTTTAGCAAAAAGCTTGGGGAGTTGGTTTTGTGAGGACAGGGCCCACATCATGCGTGATGCAGCATATAAGCCTGAGTTCGCGGTTGATAATAATGCCGTGATAATCACAAAACGGATAAAGTCTTCGGCATAGGGAATGCCCATTTGGGTGAATACAGTCACAAATGGACTGCTGCTTAAGCCGCCATGTCCACCCACTTGCAAACCTGTGTTGGTGTAGTTAAGTAGCGAACTGATGACAATGATAGTACCAACAAAGAAAATAATGAGGCGCCAAACCGCGGCATGAATGGCTTTGGGTACATTTTTTTGGGTTTTCATTTTCACCTGCGGCAATGCCAATCATTTCTGTACCATTAAAAGCGAAATTCACAATTAATAAGGTGGTAAACAAAGGAATAAGGCCATTTGGTAGCCAGCCTTGTGCTGTTAAGTTGTTAAATAAGGGGGCAGATTCATAGCCCTGAAAAGGAATGATACCGAAAATACAGGCAAAGCCTAAAAGAATGAAAATGAGTACAGTCGCGACTTTAATCATGGATAGCCAAAACTCAGACTCTGCAAAAGCTCGGGTTGAGCTAAGGTTTGAAATCAGGACGCCACTGGCAAAGATTAACGTCCATAACCAGATTGACGTTTGCGGGAACCATTCCTGTACCAAAATGGCTGCTGCGGTAAATTCGGTGCCAAGTGTTGCCGACTAGCCGAGCCAATACATCCACGACACCATATAACCTGTGCCAGAGCCAATATAACGTGTTACAAAGGCACCAAATGAACCAGAAACAGGTAAATGTACTGCAAGCTCTCCAAGGCAAAGCATGACCATATATGCAATCACCCCCCAATAATATAAGCCAGCACAGCACCAAGAGGGCCTGCTTGTGAAATCTCTTCGCCTGAGCCCATGAACAGACCTGTACCCATGGCGCCACCAAGCGATAACATGACATGATCAGGTGGCTTGTGCTCATGGCATGTTTTAATGAGGTATTTTGGGGTGAATCAATTGAAGACTGCGAAGGTGGCATTGCAGATTGCATAGAAAATCAAACAATGGGCTTAAAGTGATATTCTATAGCTGAATACTTAGTTTATTATCACACCTAAAAGCATAGGAAATGAGGTTTTACAGATGTTTCCATGTGCTAGTGTTTTTAGAATTTAGCTATAGTTTTTAATAAGATGAAAAATCACGTGAATTAAGATTATCTGATGAACTTTGGCTATTAATTTAAAAAAATGTTTAAAGTCAATTTTTTAGTGGTCAGGTGTTGGATAAGAAGGGCTATTTTCAGCACTTGAATGGATTTCTTGTACAACAGTGTCTTGGTTGGTGTTATTTGTCTCTTGTTGGACAAACCAGAGGTAAAAAATAGAAGGTGATAGAATCAATAAAAAGATTAAAAATTTCTTAAGCATAACAATCAACCTTGAAAAACACGAACCATAGTATAGCTAGTGAATGGTTAAAATTGAAATGAAACATCGGTGGTCAATCAGAACCGATTAAATGAAAAGTAGTGTTTTCTAGAAATAGAATAAGATGGCGTCCCTACGGGGATTCGAACCCCGGTTACCGCCGTGAAAGGGCGATGTCCTAGGCCTCTAGACGATAGGGACGTTGCGAGGATGGCGGTATCTTATTGATCCGCCACCAGAGTGTCAAGTAGGTGTGGCGCGAGTTTGTTCAAAATATAACAGAACAGTTCGGCGGTCTTTTGAGTGTCGTATAAAGCCGAGTGGGCCTCTTTACCATCGAACTCAATCCCAGCTTGAATACATGACTTCGCAAGAACAGTCTGACCAAACATCACAGCACTTAGGGTGACGGTGTCAAATACTGAAAAACTGTGAAATGGGTTTTGATTTTTAGTCCCTGTACGTGCAATCGCTGCCTGTACAAAACCTAAATCAAAGTGGGCGTTATGACCGACCAAGACTGCATGTGTACAGTTTTGTTGGCGACGAACTTCATTAACGGCTTTAAAAATACGTTTTAATGCTGTTTTTTCGTCTTCAGCCATGGCCATGCGCATGGGGTTAAAGGGATCAATACCAATAAAGTCCAATGAGCGACGGTCTAGATTTGCACCTTCAAAGGGGTTGATATGCGCGTGATGTGCAGGACCCGGTACAAATTGACCTTCTTCATTATAAATAATCGGAATTGCAGCAATTTCCAATAAGGCATCGGTCTGTGCATTAAAACCTGCTGTTTCGACATCGACAACAACAGGTAGAAAACCACGGAAACGCTGACCAATTATTGGCAATGTTTCATTTGTCACACTTTTCTCCATTGAATGGTTTTACCCGCATACAGCGGAATAATTTGTTCACCATCCAAATAGTCTAAACTCTCAGGGATGACTTGGTCTTCTTTTACGAGTGTAATTGTTGAAGTATTGCGCGGTAGACCGTAGAAGTCTGCACCAAAGTGGCTGGCAAAACCTTCAAGGCGTTCAAGTTTACCCACTTGATCGAATGCTTGAGCATAAAGTTCAATTGCCGTTGGTGCGCTGTAGCAGCCTGCACATCCACATGCATTTTCTTTGGCATTTTTAGAGTGTGGTGCACTGTCTGTGCCTAAGAAAAACTTAGGGTTGGCACTGGTCGCAACTTCGAGCAAAGTTTGCTGATGCGTTTGGCGTTTTAAAATGGGTAAGCAATAGAAGTGCGGTTTAATGCCACCAACCAACATATCATTACGGTTAAACAGTAAATGCTGCGGAGTAATGGTTGCAGCCACATTGCGGTCTTGTTCTAAAACAAAGTTGGCTGCTTCACTGGTCGTAATGTGTTCTAAAACCAATTTCAGTTTTGGAAATTGTTTTAGCAGCGGAGAAAGAACTTCGTCTAAGAAACGTTTTTCACGATCAAAAATATCGACATGATTGTGTGTAACTTCACCATGCAACAGTAATGGAACCTGATGCTCTTCAAGTTGCTCAATGACAGCATAAACTTTACGAATGTCGCTTACACCATTGTCTGAGTTGGTGGTCGCACCAGCAGGGTAGAGTTTAATGGCATTTACAAACTCAGAGTTTTTAATTTTCTTGACTTCTTCAGGCGAAGTTGTGTCAGTAAAATACAACACCATGCGTGGATCGAAGGCATTGCCTTCTGGTACGTGCGCCATGATGCGTTCACGGTACGCATTCGCTTCCTCAACCGTTTTAACAGGAGGTACGGTATTTGGCATACAAATAGCGCGTGAAAACTGTTGGGCTAAATCGGGAACCGTACGTTGTAATGCAAGACCATCACGAAGGTGAGCGTGCCAGTCATCTGGCTGGAGAATCGTAATCGTATTCAAGGCGATTTCTGTCAAAGAAATAAAACAGATGATAATGCATATACGCCAAAAATGGTAATGACAAATAAAGGCATCTTGTCTGATTATTATGATTTATCTTTGTAAATTTGTGTTATTTTTAAGCAACTACAAGAATTAAATCTGGTCTGGTATGGAATATAAATACAACCTCGCCAAACTTCAGTACGATAAAGAAAAAATGGAAGAGCTGATTACACGACACAACCGTCGTATTGGTCAGGTTTTTCCTCAGAAATTAGAACAAGAGTTTTGGCGATTAAACTTGGAGCGCGCGCGTCGCAATATTAATGACTTTCTTTGGTCTGGTGTTTTGGCTTATTTTATTTTTGCCATTTTAACGATTCCAGGGGATTACTGGATTATTGAACAGTCTCATTTTAAACAAGATTTTATTCATTGCTTACTGGGATTGCTGAATGGTGCTGTCTGTCTTTTGTTCCTTTATGTTTTTTCACATTTTACCAAGCTGAAGCCTTTTTTTGCTTATGCAGCCATGTTTACTGTGTTTTGGGCTGTGGTCTCGACGACTTGGTTGACCATGTCGGTACATACCGAAGCTTTGCGCCATCAAGCGATGATGATCATTTGCATGATTTATGTGTTGGGATATTTACTGACTGGGGTAAAGCCGGGATATGTTTTTATCGCAGGCGTAGTAGCTGCTGGGGTTTCATTTTTAGTCCTGATTTCGACGCTGGTCAAGTTTGATGCGATCATGATGGGGCGTGTGATGTTTGGTAGCTGTTTGCTGGGGTTTATCATCAGTCGTATGATTTACGCCCGCGAGCGCATCATTTTTTTAAATATTCGCCGTGCTAAAATCAGTGAAAAAATACATCGAATACATACCACAGAATTGCTGCATTTAAGTCAAAATGATGAACTGACGAAGATATCAAATCGGCGTAATTTTGACGAAATGATGGATACCTATTATGAGCAATCACGTCAGGATGAAACACCTTTATCCATTTTGTTTATTGATGTTGATTTTTTCAAAAAATATAACGACTGTTATGGTCACCAAAAGGGTGATGATGTAATTTCATCCATTGCAAAATCTATTAAAAATGCGATTCGGCATATGGATTTTGTGGCGCGTTATGGCGGCGAAGAGTTTGTGGTGTTATTACCTGAAACTGATGCACATGGCGCTTATGCGGTGGCTTCAAATATTTATAGAGCGATTGAGCGTTTGGAAATTCCGCATGAAATGTCTGAAGTGTCTCCATTTGTCACCATTAGTTTAGGGATTACAGTCTTTAAAGGCGAGGTCGATTTGAGCAAAGTCGAGTTACTGGGGATCGCAGATCAGGCTTTATACCGTGCCAAGCAATTGGGGCGTAATCAGATTTATTATCAGCCTTTAACCACATCGACTTGTACGGAATAAATCACTGAAATAAAAAAACCGCTCTTATGAGCGGTTTTTTTGACATTCAACAAACTTATTTGTTTTTGTCTTTTAACTGTGGAACAGCAGAACCCGTACCGACTGCAAGCAAACCAGTATTGGTATAAATACCAAGTTTCGCACGAGTATCGGTAATATCCAAGTTACGCATAGTTAACTGACCAATACGGTCCATTGGCGTAAACATTGAGTCGCCTTTTTCCATCGTTAAACGCTCAGCTTTATAAGTGAGGTTTTCAGACTCAGTGTTCATAATGGTGTAATCATTACCACGACGAAGCTCCAAAGTCACAGTACCAGTGATAGCTTTCGCAACCCAGCGCTGTGCAGTTTCACGAAGCATTAATGCTTGAGAGTCGAACCAACGACCTTGGTAAAGTAAACGACCTAAACGTAGACCGTTAATACGATACTGTTCGATCGTGTCTTCGTTATGAATACCAGTCACCAAGCGCTCATAAGCAATATGTAGAAGTGCCATACCTGGTGCTTCATAAATACCGCGAGATTTTGCTTCAATAATACGGTTTTCGATTTGGTCAGACATACCTAGACCATGACGACCACCAATACGGTTGGCTTCAAGAATGAACTCGACAGGGTCTTCGATACGTTGACCATTGATTGCAACAGGGAAGCCTTCTTCAAAAGTAATCGAGACTTCTTCAGCTTTAACTTCTACGTCGTCTTTCCAGAATGCAACGCCCATGATTGGGTCAACAATTTTGATCCCTGCATTGAGGTATTCAAGATCTTTTGCTTCGTGGGTCGCACCCAACATGTTTGAGTCAGTTGAATACGCTTTTTCTTTTGACATTTTGTAGTCAAAGCCGTTGTCGATCAAGAATTGCGACATTTCAGCACGGCCACCTAATTCATCAATAAACGTTTGGTCTAACCAAGGCTTATAGATTTTAAGTGCAGGGTTGGTCAACAAACCATAACGGTAGAAACGTTCAATATCGTTTCCTTTATAAGTTGAACCATCACCCCAGATGTTGACGTCATCTTCTTTCATTGCGGTAACAAGCATAGTCCCTGTTACTGCACGACCCAATGGCGTCGTGTTGAAATACGGTACACCACCAGTTGAAATGTGGAACGCACCACATTGAATTGCAGCAATACCTTCAAGTGCAAGCTGTAAACGGCAGTCAACTAAGCGAGCTTTTACTGCGCCATACGCTTCCGCTTTTTTTGGAATCGCATCGTAGTCGTCTTCATCAGGCTGACCTAAGTTTGCTGTATAAGCATAAGGTTCTGCGCCTTTTTGTTTCATCCACAAAAGTGCAGCTGAAGTATCTAGACCACCAGAGAAGGCAATACCAACTTTTTTGCCAACTGGGACATTCTGCAAGATAGTTGCATTATCAGTCATTGTTAATCCTAACGATATAAATATAGGCACCGAGAATGGGTGGCCTGAAAGAATACATATGGTCGCGATTGTAGCACTTTTCCAAATGGTTTTTCTAAAAAATCATAGGGCTTTAAAAATATTAAAGCTCATGTGCATATCGATACTGTTGAAAAATTTCTGGAGAAAATCGGTTTCTATATTGTGTGCTCACTTTTTGTCTTTTTAGAAGATGTTTAGGCTGTAAATTAATCAGAAAAGTGGGGGAGTTGGTTTGGTTTTAAATTGGTATGACCAATATTGTGTGATTTTTCCATTTTTTGAGTATTAAGCTCGATTTAAGTTCGGTGATTATTTTTTATATTATTAGACTAAAGTCTAAAATTGGCATTATTTTAATAAAAAAATCAGTAAAAACAATGATATTAATTTGATTGAAATATGATCTGGTTTATAAATGTAGCTAATATTGGTCGTACCAATATTAACTTTTAATTGAAGTTTTACTTCATTTTAAATCAAAATAAGCCAAGCATAAGTCATTATTGGTTTGTTTCTCTTTACGGTTGCTTATATTGGTCTGTCCAATATTGGCAAAAGTGCCAATAATATGCTCAAAATTAAATCTTAGTAAGCATTTCAAGGAGATGACAATGCTTCAATGGCAGCAAATGTATGACCCGATGGGGAATATTTGGATTTCAAGTCTAATTGCACTGATTCCGATTATATTCTTCTTTTTGGCGCTCGCGGTATTTCGTTTAAAAGGCAGTGTGGCAGGTACGATTACTGTTGTACTTGCACTTCTTGTCTCTTTATTTGTCTATAAGATGCCGGTGCTGATGGCATTCGCATCGATGGCTTATGGTTTCCTCTACGGTTTATGGCCGATTGCATGGATCATTATTGGTGCGGTATTCCTGTATAAAATTTCAGTGAAGACAGGCCAGTTTGACATCATTCGTTCTTCTATTCTCTCAATTACTGAAGATCAGCGCTTACAAATGCTGTTGGTGGGTTTTGCTTTCGGTACTTTCTTAGAGGGTGCTGCAGGCTTTGGTGCTCCTGTGGCGATTACCGCAGCATTATTAGTCGGTTTAGGCTTTAAACCGTTATATGCAGCAGGTCTATGCCTAATCGTAAACACAGCACCTGTGGCTTTTGGTGCGATGGGTATTCCAATTATCGTTGCTGGACAAGTCTCTGGTGTCGATACGATGGAAATCAGCCAAATGGTGGGCCGTCAGCTACCATTTATGGTGCCAATCGTGTTGTTCTGGATTATGGCAATCATGGACGGTTGGCGCGGTGTTAAAGAAACATGGCCAGCAGTTGTGGTAGGTGCAAGTAGCTTTGCAATTGCACAATACTTAACTTCTAACTTTGTTGGTCCAGAATTACCCGATATTACGGCTGCAATTGCATCCTTGGTTTCTTTAACAATTTTGTTTAAATACTGGCAGCCGAAGCACATTTTCCGTTTTGCAGATCAAGACGCAACGATGAGTGAAGATGTGGCTGCACAAAAACAGCAAAAATACACTGTAGGACAAATTGCAAAAGCATGGTCTCCATTCGCGATTTTAACAGTGATGGTGACGATCTGGAGTGTGAAACCGTTTAAGGATTTATTTGCCAAAGACGGTGCATTGCATGATCTCGTGATTTCAATCAAAGTACCATTTTTGCATCAAATGATTCAAAAAATGCCACCTGTGGTTGCTGAAATTAAAGATTATGACGCGATTTACAAGTTTGATTGGATCTCGGCGACAGGAACTGCGATCTTTATTGCAGCATTGATCACCATTGCCTATTTGAAGATGAAACCGAAAGATGCTGTGGTAACTTTTGGTGAAACTCTGAATGAGTTGAAAGTTCCCATTTATTCAATTGGTATGGTGTTGTCTTTTGCTTTTATCGCAAACTATTCGGGTATGTCTTCGACCTTGGCTTTGGCCCTTGCACATACAGGTTCAGCATTTACGTTCTTCTCGCCTTTCTTGGGTTGGTTGGGTGTATTCCTCACGGGTTCAGATACTTCTGCCAATGCACTGTTTTCAGCACTTCAAGCCACTACGGCTCAGCAAATTGGTGTGCCAGAAGTTTTACTGGTGGCAGCAAATACCAGTGGTGGTGTGACCGGTAAGATGATTTCACCTCAATCGATTGCGATTGCGTGTGCGGCGGTAGGACTGGTTGGTAAAGAGTCTGATTTATTCCGTTTTACCTTAAAACACAGTATAACGTTCACAATTATGATGGGTATTATGATTACTCTACAAGCCTATGTGTTCCCATGGATGATTCCATAACACAAATTGTGTATCAACGTTAAGGAAAGCAGATGAAAGTCTCCGATAAAGCTGTACAAAGCCTGCGTGTATTGATTGAACAAAGCAATATGCAAGTTGGAGACCGTCTGCCTGCTGAAAGAAAACTGTGTGAACAGCTTCAAGTCTCTCGCTCTTCTTTAAGAGAGGCCATTTCGCAGTTGACCAGCATGGGTATGTTGGTCAGCAAAGTGGGGGCGGGGACTTTTTTAAAACAATTACCAGCAACGTGGTCCAGTTATCAAATCGTACAACCGATTAGTAATTTGATGAGTGAGGATCCTGCCTATCGATTTGATGTGCAAGAGGCGCGCATTATTTTAGAAGGTGGAACAACTTGGTATGCAGCACAACGCGCAACCCAAGAAGATCTGGTGAACATCCGACATCATTATGACCAGATTAACCATTTTCAGGCTTTGGGAAATGATGACGAGGCGGCTCGTGCAGATGCGAAATTTCATTTAGCGATTGCTGAAGCATCTCATAATTTGGTTTTGATTCAGATGATGCGTGGTCTGTTCGATTTGTTGCAGTTCAACGTCGCTTTGGGACGTCGAAAAGTCTATAGCGAAGCACACCGTTTTGATCAATTGCATGATCAGCACTTTCAAGTCATGAATGCAATTGAACGTCGTGATCCAGAAGCTGCACGTAAAGCAGTCTGTGGACACATTGAGTTTGTAGTACAACAGGTGCGAATGATTGATGAAGAAGAAGCTCGTCGTCAGCGCGCCAGTCGATTAAACAGGATATAAGCATGATTATTTCTTCTGCCAATGACTACCGTGAAGCGGCACGACGTCGTTTACCGCCATTTTTATTCCATTACATCGATGGTGGTGCGTATGCAGAATATACCCTGAAGCGTAATGTAGAAGATTTATCAAAAATTGCTTTGCGCCAGCGTGTACTGAACGACATGTCACAGTTAAGTTTAGAGACCAAACTGTTTGATGAAACTTTGTCGATGCCTGTTGCATTATCTCCTGTGGGTTTAACAGGCATGTATGCACGCCGCGGTGAAGTTCAAGCTGCTGTCGCTGCAGATAAAAAGGGTATTCCATTTACACTGTCTACCGTTTCAGTATGTCCAATTGAGGAAGTGGCGCCTGCGATTCAGCGTCCAATGTGGTTCCAGCTCTATGTACTGCGTGACCGTGGTTTCATGAAAAATGCTTTGGAACGTGCTAAAGCGGCAGGCTGTTCAACCTTGGTGTTTACTGTGGATATGCCTGTTCCGGGCGCACGTTACCGTGATGCCCACTCGGGTATGAGTGGTCCAAATGCAGCAATGCGCCGTTATATGCAGTCGTGTTTCCACCCACATTGGGCGTGGAATGTCGGCATGATGGGACGTCCGCATGACTTGGGCAATATTTCTAAATACTTAGGTAAGCCTACAGGTCTAGAAGATTATATTGGTTGGTTAGGTTCTAACTTTGATCCGTCTATTTCGTGGAAAGACCTTGAGTGGATTCGTGAGTTTTGGGATGGCCCAATGGTCATTAAAGGAATTTTGGATCCTGAAGATGCCAAAGATGCAGTGCGTTTCGGTGCAGATGGAATTGTGGTTTCAAACCATGGTGGTCGTCAGCTCGATGGCGTTTTATCTTCTGCACGCGCACTTCCACCAATTGCAGATGCAGTCAAAGGTGATATTAAAATCCTCGCGGATTCGGGTATTCGTAATGGTTTAGACGTGGTACGTATGCTGGCGTTGGGTGCGGACACGTGTATGCTCGGTCGTGCTTTTGTTTATGCACTCGGTGCAGCAGGCGGTGAAGGTGTTTCAAATCTATTGGAACTGATTGATAAAGAAATGCGTGTGGCAATGACTTTAACAGGTGCAAAAACCATTGCTGATATTACGTCTGACTGTTTAGTGAAGTTAGAGCGAGAGTTGGCTGAGTAAGTTTTTAATAATTTCTATTGTATGAAAATGGATAGTGTGAAGTTGTTTTAATTCACAATGTAAATCTCCCCTGACCCCTCTTTATAAAAGAGGGGAATGTTGCAAATTAATTGATTGTAAAATTTGCAATACTCTCCCTTTGTAAACGGAGGGGCTTGTTTTTACTTGAATTGATCTAGGTAAAAGAAAAGTCCCCTTTTGGAAAAGGGAGATATAGGGGGATTTCAAATATGGAATTGATCTTTGCACTTTGAATTCGAATATAAGAAGTTAAATAAATGAATAAATAAACATTATTCCTTAATTAAAATTTGGAATAGGAAAACTCCTTATGCAAACTCAATTATCTCCACAGCAAACTATTCAAAAACTCATCACCATTGTTGGTAAACAACACGTTTTAACTGAAGATAAAGACACACGTTTATACCGCCAAGGCCGTCGTTACGGTGCAGGAAAAGTACTGGCTGTTGTTGCACCGGGGTCATTACTTGAACAGTGGCAAGTACTACAAGCGGCTGTTGATGCAGAGTGTATTGTGATTATGCAAGCTGCCAATACAGGTTTGACTGGCGGCTCAACGCCTTTTGGCGATGACTATGACCGTCCTGTGGTTCTGATCAGCACGCGTCGATTGGTTGGAATTCAGGTTATTAATGACGGTCAGCAAGTGATTTGTCTACCTGGTGCAACACTAGATCGACTTGAAAAAGAATTGGTGCCATTTAATCGGGAGCCACACTCGGTGATTGGTTCATCTTGTATTGGAGCTTCGGTTTTAGGTGGTGTCTGTAATAACTCAGGTGGTGCTTTGGTGCGCCGTGGTCCTGCTTATACTGAGCTGGCACTGTATGCCCGTGTCAATGATGATGGTCAGTTAGAGTTGGTGAATCATTTAGGGGTAAATCTCGGAGAAACACCTGAAGAAATCCTGAGCAAACTTGAAACAAAAGATTATCAAATCGGCGATATTATCAATAACTCAGGCTGCTGCGCATCGGACCATCGTTATGGACATGATGTTAAACAAGTGGATGAAAATACGCCCGCGCGTTTTAATGCCGATCCGTCTCGTTTATATGAAGCATCGGGTTCAGCAGGTAAAGTGTGTGTCTTTGCCGTACGTTTGGATACGTTTGAAAAAATTCCAAGTCAGGTATTTTACGTGGGTACAAATTCACATGATGATTTGACTGAAATCCGCCGTTTTTTACTAAAAGATTTGCCGCGATTGCCGATTGCAGGGGAATATATCCACCGCGTGGCTTATGACATTGGGGCGGAGTACGGTAAAGACACCTTCATGTTCATTGAAAAACTCGGCACAGCTAAAGTACCTGCTGCATTTGCAATGAAAGATAAGGTTGATGCGTACTTAGAAAAATTTGGTATGAAAGGACTGTCAGATAAAGCCCTGCAATTGATCACCAAATTTTTGCCGAATCATTTACCGAAACGGATGAATGCCTTCCGTGATCTGTATGAACATCATTTGGTTATTCGGATTGAAAATCAAGATGTCGAACAAGTTGAAAGCTTTTTAAAACGTTATTTCCAAGATAAAACCTCAGGTGATTTTTTCCACTGTAGCGAGGAAGAAGGACGTAAAGCATTTTTACATCGCTTTGCTGTTGCTGGTGCAGCGATTCGCTATCGGGATACGCACCGTTCAGAAGTTGAAGATATTGTGGCTCTGGATATTGCATTACGTCGTAATGATCGCGAGTGGGTGGAAACCTTGCCCAAAGAGATGGATGATCTGATTGTTCATAAACTCTATTATGGTCACTTTTTATGTCATGTGTTTCATCAGGACTATATTGTGAAAAAAGGCGTAGATCCTTTGGCGATGGAACATCAAATGTGGCATTTACTGGATGCTCGTGGGGCGGAATACCCAGCTGAGCATAATGTCGGACATTTATATGTAGCAAAACCTGCACTACGAACGCATTATGAAAAGCTTGATCCCACCAATAGTTTTAATGTGGGTATTGGTCAAACCAGTAAGTTAAAGCATTGGCAGTAAAGGGCTTTGGTCTAAAAAACTAAACCAGTGAGGGCAACGTCACTGGTTTTTTTATTGTCGTATGTTTTTGAGAGTTCAGTCGGATTGACCGTAGATGCCAAGAATTTTTTATAAATTGTCATCCCAATAATTTAAAAAACAGCTAAAGTAGTATGCAACAAGTTGCAAAGCCAAAGATAAGGATTCATGATGACAACCAATAGCTATGCACATATTTTAAAACCCTTACATTTGGGTTTTACCACCATTAAAAACCGTGTGGTGATGGGCTCCATGCATACGGGCTTGGAAGATCGTTTTTATAATTATCCAAAATTGGCTGCATACTTCGGTGAGCGTGCTAAAGGCGGTGTTGGCCTGATCATTACAGGCGGGATTTCTCCAAACCGTCAAGGTTGGCTCCTTCCTGCGGGTGGAACGATGAATACGCTGGGGGATATTGCTCCACATCGTTTAGTGACCCATGCCGTACATAAGCATGGCGCAAAAATTTTAATGCAGATTTTGCATGCTGGACGTTATGGCTACCAACCCTTTGTGGTTTCTGCCAGCCCAATTAAATCGCCGATTTCGCCTTTTAAACCGCGTCAAATGTCTGAAAAACAAATTTTGAATACGATTGATGATTACGTCAACTGTGCCAGTCTTGCAAAAAAAGCAGGCTATGACGGTGTAGAAATTATGGGTTCAGAAGGTTATTTACTGAATCAGTTCTTAAGCCGTCATGTGAACCAACGTGAAGACCGTTGGGGTGGACCGATTGAAAACCGTATGCGTTTTGCGGTCGAAATCGTCAAAGGGATACGTGCACAAGTTGGTGAGAAATTTATTATTTGCTTCCGTTTGTCATTGCTGGATTTAGTGCATGATGGCAATACCATGCAAGAAGTGGTTACCATTGCGCAAGCACTAGAAAAAGCAGGCATTACCTTGTTGAATACAGGGATTGGCTGGCATGAAGCGCGGATTCCGACCATTGTGACTTCGGTGCCGCGAGCTGCTTTTGTAGACTATACTGCGGAAGTGAAAAAGCACGTGGCTGTGCCAGTGATTGCTTCAAACCGCATCAATATGCCAGATACCGCGGAAGAGATTTTGGCATCGGGCAAAGCGGATATGGTGCAAATGGCACGTCCGTTATTGGCTGATGCTTTTTGGGTGAATAAAACAGCGACCAATCGTGTTGATGAGATCAATACGTGTATCGCTTGTAACCAAGCATGCTTAGATCATACTTTTAAAAACCAACGTGCAACCTGTTTGGTCAACCCGCGTGCAGCGTTTGAAACAGAGTTGGTTTATTTGAAGGCGAAACAACCGAAACGAGTTGCGGTAGTGGGTGGTGGTGTCGCAGGGATGTCAGCCGCGACGGTTGCAGCCAGTCGTGGACACCAAGTGACATTGTTTGAAGCAAGTCATGAAGTGGGTGGACAGTTCAACTTGGCAAAAGTTGTGCCCGGTAAAGAAGAGTTTCATGAAACCATTCGTTATTTCAAAGTACAGATTGAAAAAACGGGAGTCGACTTATGTTTAAACACCAAGGTGAATCGTGAGCAGCTTGAGCGTGAAGGCTTTGAAGAAATTATCATTGCCACGGGTGTTGTGCCACGTGCATTACGTATTGAAGGGAGTGATTCACCGCAAGTCTTGTCTTATGCAGAAGTGTTACGCGGCGCACCTGTTGGTCGAAAAGTTGCGGTGATTGGTGCTGGAGGGATTGGTTTTGATGTGTCTGAGTATTTATTGAAACCTGAGTATCAACCACAGCCACAACCACTTGCAGATTGGCAACGTGAATGGGGTGTAGATCCAAACCCGAATTATGTTTCTGAAGGAGGCACGCAAGCCGCAGAAGTTCATCCGCCTGTTCGTGAGATTTATTTATTACAACGTAAAACCTCTGCACTTGGAGCAGGTTTGGGTAAAACCTCGGGTTGGGTACACCGCGCACAGTTGAAAAAGCATGCAGTACGTATGTTGCGTGGGGTTCAGTACAAAGCTGTGACTAATGAAGGTCTTTGGATAGATTTGGCAGGACAAGATCAATTGTTACGTGTCGATACCATCGTTGTGTGTGCAGGACAGGAGTCAGTGAAAGATCTGATGCCAAGTGCTGAGCAAAATACGTTAGCCAATTATCACATTATTGGTGGTGCTAAACTCGCAGCTGAGTTAGATGCAAAACGTGCCATTCGTGAAGGTGCAGAAGTTGCTGCAAAATTGTAAACGTTTGATGAAACAATATGCAGTTGGTTGCTTCAAGGTGAATTTTCACTTGTCATTGAAACAAAAGCTCCGTATGATGGCGCACATGGAAGCGTGGCAGAGCGGTTTAATGCACCGGTCTTGAAAACCGACGAGGGCTTATACCCCTCCGTGAGTTCGAATCTCACCGCTTCCGCCAAATATCAACGACTTAGCCCTGACATCCTCAGGGCTTTGTTGTTTCTAGGCTTATGCAACGTAAGCCTGTAGTAAGCATAATAAAAACTTGGTTTGAGTTTAAATTATTGTTCAAGACTAAATACAATCTCAAATTGGATACCGTCCCAAATAGTTAATTCACCGATCCAATCGGTTTTTGCATTAAATCTTTTGGGGTATTGACTGCCATCTTTACCATCTAAAATATTCTGAAAATCCGAGCTTTTATCGAGCATAGCTATAATTGGTCTAATTTTTAATTTTTCTTCTAATGCAAGATCAAGGTTTTTCTTAAATTCATTACGTCCATTACCAGACCATCTATCAATACGGTCACGATAAACTTGTTTTCTTTCAGTTGGATGTTTGGACATTAAAGGTTTATGACCCCATAAACTAACAATTAGTTCATTATTAGAGCTAATTGAGGATACTGACCAGTTTGGATTTTTTAGATCAGCATCAAATTTTTTAAACTCAGAAACGATACCCACAATAATACTCATATTCAAATTTACCCTTGTTTAAGATATGCTGATCGGCATAAATTACAAGTATTTAAGGTTAATAAATGTCTGATACTCCGACTGTTTGGGGTGTACACATGGGTGTACATGTTGGAACTGAGCCAGTTGAAAAAAATTACATTGTCAGTGGCAGTGAACTTTGTTTCATAAATACCTAAATTATGGTTTTATTATATTTATTTTTTATTGAAATTTTCGCAAATTCATTAAAAACCAATATCTTGCAAAATATTTATGCAACAAAGCCAATCTATATTAAACCAGCCTTTCAAGGATTCGGTTTTTTACCATGAAGATGAAACATCGTGACTGTTTATTCAGATGTATTGCAGAGCAACATAGTGTTGCGCTTGTGCAACGGTTATCATAGAGTCAACAAAGCGTTGGAAGACATTATGAAAATCGTGGCAGATGAAAATCTCGCATTTACCGATTATTTTTTTGCCGAATTTGGTGAAATTGAGCACAAAGCAGGGCGTACTTTAACGCATGCCGATGTTGTAGATGCCAAAGCACTGTTGGTGCGTTCCGTAACTCAAGTCAATCCAGCATTAATCAATAACACCACACTTCAATATGTGGGTAGTGCCACCATTGGTACAGATCATTTAGATATTAACGCTATTGAAAAGCAGAATATTCAATGGGCGAATGCCGCAGGTTGTAATGCGCAGGCGGTGGCTGAATATGTGATTACAGCTTTACTTCATTTGAATCCAGCATTGCTGAACGCTGAAGAAAGTTTTACTTTGGGCATTATTGGCCTAGGAAATGTCGGTTCTCGCTTAGCTTATATGGCCCAATTATTGGGCTGGAATGTGATCGGTCATGATCCTTTTGTACAGCAAGATGCGATTCAGCAGGTCGATTTTAATACCTTATTAAGTACTGCCGATGCGATTTCATTGCATGTGCCTTTAACCCAAACAGGACCACATCCAACCTACCATTTGTTCAATGCCGAAGCTTTGGCTACGATGAAAGCGAAAGCAATATTGATTAATTCTGCGCGTGGGCCTGTGATTGAAGAGCAAGCTTTATTGGCCGACATCGAAAAAACACAGCGTAAAGTGGTACTAGATGTCTTTGAGCATGAGCCTGTGATTTCTGAACAAGTGTTGAATGCTGTGAGTCTGGTGACACCACATATCGCAGGTTATAGCTTAGAAGGTAAAGCTCGTGGTACACAAATGATCTATGAGGCTTTCTGTAAAACTTTCCAATTTGAAGCCCATAAAAGCTTCGAGTTACAGTTGGCTGTGTGTGCTCAATATTTTGAAGGGCAAGATTTTAAATCTGCACTTCAACAGCATTTAAGTGAAATCTACCCGATTGCACGGGATGACCAAGCCTTACGTGCTTGCTTAAAAGAGGGAATGATCGATCAAAAAGCTTTTGATCATTTAAGAAAGACCTATCCATTACGCCGTGAATGGACTGCACATGGAGGGCCGAAGGTATGACTCAGGACGTGATCCATTATCAGCCAACCTGTGACTTAAAAGCCATGCGAGCGCGTGCGCAAATGTACAGCCAAATTCGTCAGTTTTTTGCTGAACGTGAAGTGCTTGAGGTTGAAACCCCGATTTTATCTCAAGCTGGTGTGACCGATGTGCATTTGGCTTCGGTTCAAGCACAGCGCCATCTACAAGGCAAGCAACAAACGCATTATTTGCAGACCTCACCTGAGTTTGCCATGAAGCGCTTATTGGCCAGCGGTAGTGGGCCAATTTATCAAATCTGTAAAGTTTTCCGTGATGATGAACATGGTCGTAAACACAATAGTGAATTTACCATGTTGGAATGGTATAGACCGAATTTCAGTTTGAAGGATTTGATGTTTGAAGTGACAGATTTATTGAATGTCACATTAAAGCAGCGTTTTGGTGAAGTCCGCCCTACCATTTTGAGCTATAAGCATGCGTTTATGGATCGCTTGGATTTGAACCCACTGCAAGCCAGTTTGAAAGAGTTAAAAAACTGCTGTAACCGCGTGGGTTTAAATTTGGACTTGGGCGATGACCGACTGGGCTATATCGATTTGCTCTTTTCACATTTTGTAGAGCCAAGTCTAGGTTTTGATACGCCTGTATTTCTGACCGATTTTCCGCCAGAGTTGGCCTCGCTTGCCAAAACTAAAACGGATGAAGACGGTGAATGGGTTGCAGCACGTTTTGAGCTGTATATTGAGGGTTTGGAACTCGCCAATGCTTATGATGAGTTGATCGACGCAGAGGTATTGCGTTCGCGTTTTGAAGCCGATAATGCTGAACGTGAAAAATTAGGCTTACATGTGATGCCAATTGATGAGTTTTTATTGGCTGCTTTGCCTCAAATGACGGCATGTGCAGGTATTGCATTAGGTGTGGATCGTTTGTTAATGATTGCAACAGAACAGATGCAGTTGGAAAAAGTCATTACTTTTCCCGCATCCATTTCTTAAGTGAAATTAAATAAAGCGCCGATTGTGGCGCTTTATTTGAGTCGATCAAGTTTTAACTGTATTGAGCCTTTAGCTCTCCAATCGCATGTATTCGACGTTCAATCAGCATTTCACCAATATCAGGGCCTTTGATATCCGCAGGCAGGTCTTGTGCTTTGATATTTCGCACCACATCCATCACCTTTAAAATATATGAAGACTGTGGGTATTCACGATCTTCAAGCCCTAAACGACCACGTGAGTCGCATTCACAGGCCTGCACAAAGGCTTCAACCCGTTCTGGACGACGTAGTACATCTAAGCGTTGCAGTAAGCGCCATAAAGTGCCTGGTTTTAAGGTTAGAGCTTGATGACATTTCAAATGTTCTTTACAGACCGTAATTGCGAGCTGTTTCATCTGCGTTGGAACTTTTAGACGCTCACACACTTCTGTCACAGGTTTGACCCCACGTTCTTCATGCATGATATGACGCGGTAGCTCGTCCACAGGTGTCAAAGCTTTGCCTAAGTCATGCACTAAAACAGCAAAACGAACATCCAGTGCGTAGTTGGCACGACATGCTTGCTGTAGTGACATCATGGTATGAATACCGCAGTCAATTTCAGGGTGATACTCAGGGCGCTGTGGAATACCGTAAAGTGCCGCGATTTCTGGAAAAAGTACTTTTAAAGCACCACAGCGACGTAGCACTTCAAAGTATTCATCGGCATGATCTTCCATCAGAGCACGAGAGGTTTCTTTCCAAATGCGTTCAGGAGTTAGTGCCTCCAGTTCACCCGAGTCTGCGAGTTGCTGCATCAGTGCCAACGTTTCTTCGGCTACCGTAAATCCTAGGGTTTTATAACGTGCAGCAAATCGTGCAACACGGAGGACGCGTAGTGGGTCTTCTACAAAAGCATCAGAAACATGCCTTAAAACACGCAGCTCTAAGTCGCGCTGGCCACCATAGGGGTCATACAGTGTGCCTTCATCATCCATGGCGATGGCATTGATGGTAAGGTCGCGTCGAATTAAATCTTGTTCTAAGGTAACGGTACTGTCGGTATAAAACTCAAAGCCATGATAACCCTGTCCCGACTTACGTTCGGTGCGGGCAAGTGCATATTCATCTTTGGTTTCAGGATGTAAAAAAACAGGAAAATCTTTACCTACAGGTTGGAAACCTTGGGTAAGCAGTTGTTCAGGCGTTGCACCGACAACTACATAATCTTTTTCGTGATAGGGGTGACCCAGAAGCTGATCTCGGACCGCACCGCCTACTAAATAAACTTGCATGAAAAAACCTCTATTCTTGCAGCCATCATGCTACAGAATAGAGGTTTTCTCAAGTCACAAGATACGTGTATAACGACAAACAATTAGTCGCCGTTTTTCTCCGCTTCTTGAATTTCCGCTACAGTCAGCGCAGTCATATTCACTAAACGACGTGTTGTTGCTGTCGGTGTAAGAATATGAACTGGTTTCGCTGCGCCAAGTAGGATAGGGCCAATGGTGACATTATTACCTGAAGTTGATTTCAACAGGTTAAATGAAATGTTGGCTGCATCCAAGTTTGGCATGATCAATAGATTCGCAGAACCTTTGAAGCGCGAGTTTGAGTATGCAAAGTTACGGATGTTTTCATCCAATGCCGCGTCCGCATGCATTTCACCTTCAACTTCAAGTTCTGGCGCGATTTGCGTCAAAATTTCAAACACTTTACGCATTTTTTGCGCGCTTGGGTCCGTTTGATCTGAACCGAAGCTTGAGTGAGAAAGTAGAGCAACACGTGGTGTCATACCAAAACGACGTACTTCTTCAGCGGCTAAAATTGTCATTTCAGCCAACTGTTCAGCTGTTGGGTTAGTGTTGACATAAGTGTCAGCAATGAACAGGTTACGGTCTTCAAGCATTAAAGCATTCAATGTAAAGAAAGAGTTGTGACCTTCTTTTTTACCAATGATGTTTTTAACGAAGTCTAAGTGAATGTCGTAGCTTGAATACGTACCACATAGCATACCGTCTGCTTTACCATGTTTCACTAACATCGATGCGATCAAGGTTGAACGACGACGTGCTTCACGTTGTGCATATTCAGGTGTTACACCTTTACGCTGCATAAGCGTGTAGTAGTCATCTGCAAACAATTCGTAGTCAGGATTTTTTTCTTGATCCACAATCGTGATGTTCACACCATGTTCAAGACGTAAGCCTAATTTTTTAATGTTCGCTTCAATAACCGCAGTACGACCGACTAAAATTGGTTTTGCAAGATCTTCATCGACCGCAATTTGTACTGCACGAAGTACACGTAGGTCTTCACCTTCAGCATAAGCGATACGTTTCGGATCAGATTTTGCTTGAGCAAAAATAGGTTTCATCATCAGTGCTGAGTTATAAACAAACTCAGAAAGACGTTGACGGTATGCAGAGAAGTCTTGAATTGGACGACTTGCAACACCTGAATCCATGGCCGCTTGTGCAACAGCAGGTGCAATTTCTAAAATCAGACGCTGATCAAGTGGGCGTGGAATTAAGTAATCACGACCAAAGGATGCAGATTTTTCACCATAAGATGCCGCATCTGCTTCAATGTGTGCCATACGCGCAATTGCATAGACACATGCGATTTTCATCTCTTCATTGATCGTTGTTGCACCTACATCAAGAGCACCACGGAAAATGTAAGGGAAGCAAAGTGCGTTGTTCACTTGGTTTGGATAGTCTGAACGACCTGTCGCCATGATCACGTCATCACGAACTTCGTGTGCATGTTCAGGCAGAATTTCAGGATCTGGGTTGGCAAGTGCGAAGATAATCGGATCTTTCGCCATTACTTTAACCATTTCTTTGGTTAAGATACCCGCAGCAGATAAGCCGAGGAACATGTCTGCGCCTGCAATCACGTCAGCCAGTTGAGTGCCTTCAACATCTTGTACATAACGTTTTTTAGAGTCGTCTAGACCTTCACGTTTTGTTGTAAGTAGACCTCGTGAGTCTGCAACAATAATATTTTCTTTTTTTGCACCAATGGCACAAAGTAAATCTAGGCAAGACAGAGCTGCAGCACCTGCGCCTGAAGCGACGATTTTAATTTCGTCAATTTTTTTGCCATTTAATTGCAAAGCATTCAGTAAAGCAGATCCAACGATAATGGATGTACCATGCTGATCATCGTGGAACACAGGGATATTCATACGTTCACGAAGTTTTTGTTCAATATAGAAGCATTCTGGCGCCTTGATGTCTTCAAGGTTGATACCACCAAAAGTTGGTTCTAATGCAGCAACAATATCGACAATTTTGTCAGGATCATTTTCTGCAATTTCGATGTCGAATACATCAACACCTGCGAATTTTTTAAATAAAACGCCTTTACCTTCCATGACAGGTTTAGAAGCCAGTGGACCAATATTACCTAGACCCAAAACGGCAGTACCATTTGTGATTACGGCAACAAGGTTTCCACGTGCAGTATAAAGCGCTGCTTTTGAAGGATCTTTTTCAATTTCAAGACATGGTGCTGCGACACCAGGTGAATACGCCAAGGCTAAATCGTGTTGGTTGACCAGCTGCTTGCTAGGTGTAACGCTGATTTTCCCTGGGGTTGGGAATTCGTGATAATACAAAGCTTGCTGTTTTAATGATTGATCGTCCATCTGAATCTCTTTGTAGCGTGGGTTAGCCAGCGGAGCTGGTAGTTTTTAGTAGACAAGACCGAATATACCATTAGTTGCTGGCATATCCCAGTGATAGCTGGTGCTTTTTAACGCAAACTTAGAGCTAAAACAGTCTGATTTATATTAAGTATGTATACGAGGGTGTGTCGAGATGATCTCTTAAATATTGGGTAGCATCGAGCTGCGGAAGAGGTTTGGAAAATAAATAACCTTGCGCGATATCACATTCTAAGTTTTGTAGGTAACTCAGTTGTTGTTCGGTCTCAATTCCTTCCGCCACCACGGTCATACCCATGGCTTTCCCCATGGCAATCATGGCGCTCAAAATAGCTTCTTGTTTGCAGTGTCCAATTTTTGAAATGAAGCTTCGATCAATTTTTAAGGTGTCGATTGGAAAGTCGGTCAGATAAGACAGCGATGAATAACCTGTGCCAAAATCATCTAAAGAAATATGAATGCCACGTGATTTGATGGTTTCAAGGAGATTTTTTACCGTTTCCGAGTTTTCAACCAAAGTGGATTCTGTAATTTCTAATTCGAGGCTGCTGCCACTAATTTTGTATCGATCAAGGGCTTCATCTAGGTCCTTTAAAAGCTGTCCGCGTTGTAGTTGTTGGGCAACCACATTGACCGAGACACAGATATTATCAAAACCCAATTTATTCCATTCTTTGATTTGCTTCGCGGTTTGTAAAATCACAATGCGACCGATGTCTGAAATCAAGCTGGTTTTTTCTGCCATAGGAATAAACAGACCTGGCGGTACGATGCCCTTGGTTGGATGATTCCAGCGTACTAGTGCCTCAAAACCATAAATTTTCTGATTGTGAAAGTTGATTTTGGGCTGGTAATAAACCACTAACTCATTGTTTTGTATCGCCAGTCTTAAATCGCGCTCTAAATAGATCCCTTCTTCCAATGCAACGGTATTGCTCAGGCTGTAGAACTTTGTGGCGTTTCCACCTAAGCGCTTTGCTTCACTCAGTGCTTGTTCAGCACAGTTGTTTAAGTAGTCCAGTTGACGACCATGTTCGGGGTACTGCGAAATCCCCATTGAAAGCGTAATAATGTGCTCTTGACCAAAAATATCAAAAGGCAGGCTAAAGGCTTTGTTAATGCGATCAATATGTTCCTGAACAGAGGGGCGAATATGAGAGACCTCATATACAATTGCAAAATCGTCACCATTTAAGTGAGCCACTATCAAAGCTTCAGCATTGGTTAAACGAAGGCGCTGGGCAACTTGGCGCAGCAGTTCATCTCCGCCATTATTGCTTAAGAATTCATTCAATGGGCGGAAACGGTCAATATTGAGTCGAATAATCGCCAGTTGCTTAATACTGTCTTGCTGAGAAACCAAATACTGATGAAGCTGATAGTTATAGTAAAAACGGTTGGGCAAATCGGTTAGCGTATCGTAGTTTTCTAAATAGGAAAGACGCTGTTCTTGCAGTTTGCGCTCGGTTAAATCGGACACGATACCAATATAATGAGTGACACGATCTTGCTCATCGGTAATGGTATTCAGATGCATCCAAATACACAGCTCTTTGCCTGATAGGAACTTTTCATTAAGTTCACCGTCGTATTCGCCTTTTTTTAGGAGCTGTCCAATGATTTGGTTATGTGTGCTGCGTTGATGTGACTTATAGTTCGCAACAATATCAAACAGATGTTTGCCATTAATTTGTGCAGCTTCAAAGCCAGCCAGACGTTCAAAGAACGGATTTACGTCGATATAACGCAGGTCTTCATCTAAGATGAAAATCCCTTGTTCAGCTTGTTCAAGGACGCTCGCTGCTAGTCGAAGGCGTTCTTGGTTGCTTTTTTCATGTTGAATATCGCGTCGAATACCGACCATTTGTAACGGTTTTTGATTGATTGGATCGCGAGCAATGACGCGTCCCGTGTCATGTACCCAGTACCATTTCCCGTTATTGTGTTGCACACGATAAGTGGCTTCATAGCGGTCTGAATGACCCCGTAAATGACTTTTCATTGCAGATTTAAACGGGGCAATATCATTTGGATGAATTAGGTACTGAAGCTGAAGTTGATGCTCTGTGGAATTTTTAAGTACTTTTTCTTGTTTGTGATTGGTCAGGGAAATGAGCCGATCTTTAATATTCCAATCCCAAGGACGAATACCTGAAATTTCATGGGCAAGCGATAGGTTTTCTTGCTTATTTTTTAAGTCTTTATTGATTTGATTTACGTCAAAGGTTCGTTCACGTACTTTTTGCTCAAGCAATTGATTATTCAGTTGTAACTGTTGTTCAATTTCTTTGGATTTATTCACTTCGTTTTGTAGCTGTTTGCATAAATCATCGGTCCAAGCGACTTGTTTTTCAGCTTCTTTTTTCAGCTCTCGATTTTTAATTGAGAGACGGGATAAGTGCTGATTAATACGGTTGGTGGCATTGGCACAGAGCAAAATCACAATCAGAATAAAGTTCACAGCAAGGTGAAAAAGAGTGTGATTGGCATCGAAGTTGATAAATTGAGAGAGGACATAAGGGGTGATAGACGGAATAAAAACCAAACAAAAATAACTAATGCGTTGCGTTAAATAGGTGAGGCAAACGGTCTGTGTGACAATCACTAAAAGTGCAGATAAGAGTAGGGCATTTGTATAGTTAAAATTGCCAGATAGGCTGGGTAAGTAGTAGTAGATACTGACGACGCCTGCTGCAACCAAAAGACCAATACTCAAACAGATGCCTTGAATCCAGCGGTGCGCATGTTTAGCAGAGTGATTTTTCGGGTTGAAATACACGGTGTTCACGAGCCAAAAAATGCTGAGAATAAACTCAGAAACAAAGAACCACAGGTTAAAATAAAAAGAATCTTGAGAAAAATTATAGTGATATGCACAGAAAATATAAAAATTAAGAATCAGTAAACTACTGATGAGGAAACGAAGATGGCTAATGGAATGCGATATTTGCGCAGTCTGCAAGTGCCGATCAAGATTTTCTGTAGAAATATCTGGCATGAATCGCGAAACCTTATTTTTTTTATGACCCAATGGCGTTGTGTTGTGTCTTTTTTCAAATTTAAATACATTGTGTAAAACACAATCAATTTATATTTTGATATAAGTCAAGGGTAATATTGTTGTACATAATAATCAATATATTAACAGAACAAAAGGGTGACTCGGCTGTTTATGTGATTTAAATCACTAAATTGTAATTGAGGATCGACAAAGCGACGACTGGCGCTGTCTCTGTACGTAATACACGTTCACCAATACACCAGCTGATAAAACTGTGGTCATTGGCTGTCGTAATTTCAGCCTCACTTAAACCACCTTCAGGCCCAATGAGTAGAGCAATGTTTGGTGTTGCATTTGCCAATACGTCGAATTTTTCTTTATTCGGGGCAAGTACAAGCCGCGTCGCAGGTAATTCAGATGCGAGCCATTTGTCTAAGCTGACTGGAGCATGGATAGTGGGAACAATGTTCATGCCACATTGTTCGCATGCCGCGATAGCAATGCCTTGCCAATGATCAATCTTCTTTTGGTCGCGGTCATATTTCAAACGCATTTCACAACGTTCAGAAGTTAATAGTTGAATTTCGGAAACGCCTAATTCAACTGCCTTTTGAATGACATAGTCCATACGATCACCTTTACTCATGACTTGACCGAGTAAAGTTTTAAACGCAGGCGTACGATTGGTTGGGTTAAAAGCAGTGACCTGAACTGATGCTGACTTTTTAGCAACGTCACTTAAGGTCACTTCATATTCGCCGCCTTGTCCATTAAACAAGGTAGCCGTTTCACCGACTTGAGCGCGCAAAACTTTGACCCAATGGTGAAACACAGTTTCAGTCAGTTCGACAGTGCGATCAACATTGAGTTCTGCTTCCATAAAAAAACGAGGCATTCGGTTTTACTCTCAAATAGGGTGAATCTAGTTTAAATGCTTATGCTAAACCAAGGTCTAGTACAAGCTGACGGGTAGGGTCAGTCGTGTTCATGGTGTAGAAGTGCAAACTTGGTGCGCCCCCTGCAATCAGGCGTTCGCAAAGTTTCACAATTACTTCATGACCAAATGCTTTGATGCTGGCCGTGTCATCACCATAGGTTGCCAGTTGCTTACGAATCCAACGTGGAATCTCAGCGCCTGTCCCATCTGCAAAGCGAATCAAGTTGCTGGCATTGGTAATTGGCATAATGCCTGGTGCTACAGGAATGTTCACGCCTTCTTTTTGAATGCGATCTACAAAATAGAAGTAGGCATCTGGATTAAAGAAGAACTGAGTCAGTGCGGCATTCGCACCTGCATTGGCTTTGTCACAAAAACGTTGAATGTCTAGGTCAAAACTATCTGCTTGAGGGTGCATTTCTGGATAAGCGGCAACCTCAATTTTGAAATGATCGCCCGAATGTTCACGAATAAAACGAACCAAATCCGTGGCATAAGGTAATTCGCCTAGGCCAACTTGACCTGAAGGTAAGTCACCACGCAGCGCCACAATACGGTCAATGCCTTGATCTTTATAAATGTCGAGTAACTCTGCAATACGTGCTTTGTCATCGCCAATACACGACAGGTGAGGGGCAACAGGTGTGCCTTTACCATTAAATTCTGCAATCGCTGCTAAGGTACGTTCACGGGTTGAACCACCTGCACCGTAAGTAATTGAGAAGAACTCTGGGTTTAATAACTGAAGTTCTTGGTGTACGACTTTAAGTTTTTCTGCACCAGCATCGGTTTTGGTTGGGAAAAACTCAAAAGAAATAGGAATGTGTTTAGACATGTTCAAATCCTTTTTTATAAATGCTTTTTATTTAGACCTCTTCCTAGCCCCTCACTTGCGCGTAGCTTTAAAGCAGTGCTTAAAACCCGCTTTACAGGAGAGGGGACTTTTACTATAAATTGCATTAATAATGAAAAGTCCCTTCTCCCACTGGGAGAAGGCTAGGATGAGGGGAAATATAAAACTTAGTATTTATAAGCATCAGACTTGAATGGGCCTTCAACTTGAACACCTAAGTAGTCTGCTTGTTCTTGAGTCAATTGAGTCAAGACGCCACCAAAACCAGCAACCATTGCCGCAGCAACTTCTTCATCTAATTTCTTAGGAAGAAGTTCTACACGAATCGCCGCTTGTTTTTGATCTTCTGGAAGATCAGCAAATTTCTCAGCGAATAAGTGCATTTGACCCAAGACTTGGTTGGCAAATGAACCATCCATAATACGTGATGGGTGACCTGTTGCATTACCTAGGTTAACTAAGCGACCTTCAGAAAGAAGGATCAAGTAGTTGTTTTCATCTTCTGAACGATAAACTTGGTGAACTTGAGGTTTCACTTCAACCCACTTGTAACCACGTAAGTAGTTTGTGTCGATTTCAGTGTCGAAGTGACCGATGTTACACACCACTGCACCTGCTTTTAATGAATCTAACATTGCAGCGTCACATACGTGGTAGTTACCTGTTGTCGTTACGATCAGGTCAGTGTTTTCAAGAAGGTCAACATTGATGTCTTCTTTTTTACCAGTCTGTACGCCATTTTTGTATGGAGATACAACTTCGTAACCGTCCATGCATGCTTGCATTGCACAGATAGGGTCAACTTCAGTTACACGTACAATCATGCCTTCTTGACGAAGTGATTGAGCAGAACCTTTACCTACATCACCATAACCAATCACAAGCGCACGACGACCAGATAAAAGCATATCTGTACCGCGTTTGATGGCATCATTCAGTGAGTGGCGGCAACCATATTTGTTGTCATTTTTAGACTTAGTTACTGAATCGTTGACGTTGATTGCAGGAACTTTCAAAGTACCGTCACGAAGCATTTCATACAGACGTTGAACACCTGTAGTCGTTTCTTCAGTTACACCGTGAATTTTTGCAATCACTTCTGGATATTTTTCATGAACAAGAAGTGTTAAGTCACCGCCATCATCCAAAATCATGTTGGCATCCCAAGGCGTGCCATTCACATTGATTTGTTGTTCTAAACACCACATGTACTCTTCTTCAGTTTCACCTTTCCAAGCAAATACTGGAACACCAGAAGCCGCAATTGCCGCAGCAGCATGGTCTTGAGTAGAGAAGATGTTACAAGATGTCCAACGAACTTCTGCGCCTAATTCAACTAGGGTTTCAATAAGAACCGCAGTTTGAATGGTCATGTGGATACAACCAAGGATTTTTGCGCCAGCAAGTGGTTTTGCAGTAGCATAGCGCTTACGTAGGCCCATAAGTGCTGGCATTTCTGCTTCAGCAAGTTTGATTTCTTTACGGCCGTAGTCAGCGAGTGAAATATCAGCAACTTTGTAATCTGTAAATGAAGCAGTAACCGCGTTCATCACGATCTCCTAATATAAAAAATTGATCATTCAGTTCGCGGATGCCGTTGTTGATTCAAAAGGGATTTGAACCGGATCGTCGAGCCTAGCGATTTCACATTTATGTACCTGTGAAAAAGTCGCAGCATCCCTCGACTAGCGAAGTATTGTACTTGGATTCTAAAAGTGTTCCAAGTTGTTAGTGTGAATATTATTTACTTTTCCTGCATCTGTTCTTTCAGTTGATCAAATGCCTTCCAACCTTGTTTGGTGAGGTTAAAGAGTTTTCCATCATATTCGTCTTGAATGAGTCCCAATGTTACAAGTTCATGTAGAGTGCTTTTCCATGTAGCAATTTTTCTAGGTGTATCCAAATTCAATTTTAAATCGCCCGCGTATAAATTTGTGCAATCAATACCCGAAATAAATTGAATTTCACTTTGTGTTTCTCCAGCACTTATTATGAGTTGAACCATTTCATCACTAGGTTCAATGGAGTGTTTATTTGAGGATGGTGCTTCGTTTTCAAATGATGAGTTATCTAAAAGATTGTGAATATATTCGTTATTTTGTAATTGTAGTGTTATATGATCTTTAATTTTTTGTTTAAGAGTTAATAGATCATTATAAAATTCTAATACTCCATTCGGCATCCATTCCCGAATTTGTACTTGTAGTTTTTGATATTGATCAGTAATTTTACTTGGTGGTATTGGTCTGTCACAAATATAAATAGAGGTTAGTTTCTGAGATGCGATATGTCTTGAAATTTCTTCGACTGAACCGTACCGGGTTTGTCGGAGAGTCAATATTCTGAGAGACTATGCCGATGAAAAAACCAAACTATACCCCCGAAATCAGAGAAAGAGCGGTTCAATTACTAATTGAATCTGAAAAAGATTATCCTTCTACTTGGGCTGCAATCACAGCAATTGCACCCAAGATTGGTTGTACTCCTGAAACATTACGTGTTTGGCATCAAAAATATCTGGATAAACAAAATCCAGTTAAAGTACAGCAGCTTTCAGATCAAGAACGTATTAAACAACTCGAACGTGAAAATAAAGAACTGCAACGTGCTAACGAAATTCTACGTAAAGCAGCTGCTTTTTTCGCCCAGGCGGAGCTCGACCGCCCACACAAATAATGGTGGATTTTATCCATAACAATAAAGATCGATATGGTGTTGAAGCGATTTGTAGAATTTTACCGATTGCAGCTTCGACCTATTATCGGGCTTTAGATCTCGTTGATAACCCAGAACATCGAGCGAAACGTGCTCTGCATGATTTACATCATGCAGAGCAAATCAAACGTATTTGGAAAGAAAGTTCAGGTCGATATGGTGTACGTAAAGTTTGGCAAAAATTGAAACGTGAGGGTTATGTTATTGCACGTTGTACAGTTGCTCGATTGATGCAAAAGCTAGGTATACAAGGTGTTTGGCGTGGTAAGAATAAACAAACCACCCGTAACCGAGATGACTAAAAACGGGCAGATGATTTAGTGAAACGTAATTTTAATGCTGATCATCCTGACCCTTGCGAAGCAGTGCTTCTCAGGTCAGTGACTTTACGTATATTCAAACTCATTCAGGCTGGGTATATACCGCATTTGTTATTGATGTGTTCTCACGAGCAATTGTTGGATGGAAAGTATCTACACGGATGAATACAGATATGGTGCTCGATGCATTGGAGCAAGCATTGCACGATCGAGGTATGCCTAAGAATGTGATTCATCATTCAGATAGAGGTGTTCAATATCTTTCTATTCGCTATACCAATCGTTTAGAAGCTGCAAATTTACGAGCATCAGTCGGTACGACTGGTGATTCATACGATAATGCTCTGGCTGAAACGGTGAATGGCTTATACAAAACAGAGGTGATTGAATATTTAAAAGCAGATTGGCAAGGTTTAGCAGATGTACAACTTGCGACACTAAACTGGGTAGATTGGTTCAATAAAAAGCGTGTACACAGTGCACTAGGTTATGTATCGCCTTTTGAGTTTGAAGCAATGTACTATGATAAGATTAATCCGTTAGGTCAGGTGGCCTAACTTAAATAAAAAAGCCTCCGACAAACCCGGTACGGTTCAGACAGTACCACTCACATATTCGCCAGTTTCAGTGCCTAAGCGAGTCCAAAATATTCCCAATAAAATATCTGAATCTTCTAAAATTCGTTTATTGATAATTTCTTGTGGTCTACCACCCATTTCTGGTGCGACATGTGTTTCCCAGCCAACAGGATTTAGCATTACACCAAATTGTTTTGAGTGAATCGCATTCCACTCATAAATTGCATCACGTACTAGTTGTCTTTCTTCTGAGACATCATTTGGGGATGCGATCATTACATTTAAAATTGTAGCTTGATATGCCATTTCTAATTTTCTGAAATTTGATTATTTACA
>NZ_JBICLH010000077.1:0-1139 GCF_043105125.1 Acinetobacter sp. TYF_19 | reverse complement strand
TTATAGCCTTCACCCCCTATTTCTTTAGAGCGAATCCCAGCTAGTTTCTTGGTTTCTGGTAATTGACCTTTCTGATCAAATTTCGTTGGGCTGCGCTGCGCTTCATGAATCCGTCCAACCACAAAGGGACGGTCGAGATTGCCATCAAAGAAATCAATCACCACGATTTCACCAATGCGCGGTAAAAAGCGTGCGCCATAGCCCTCACCCGCCCATGGGGTCAAGACATCAACCCATGCAGAGTCTGTATCATTGTCATTGGCGCCTGCACCGCCGTCATGGCTGTGGTCATCGTTGCGGGTAAAGAGGAAGCGAACTTTGATCCGCCCCCATTCATCCACATGAATTTCTTCACCACTTGGTCCCACAACTTTGGCACGTTGTGGGTGTGTGGCTGGTCGGTGCGCTATCGGGTTATAAGCTGGAACGGTCGTGATGTGACGACGCTGTAAACTCAAGTGGTTGGCTTGGCGTTCGCTTGGCACTGTGCTGGTTTTGAGTGACCATTGGCTTTGTTTCAGTAAATGCTGAATTTGCTCACTCAGATCTTTGGGCAAGTTGTTTTGATTATAGAAAGTCTTGGTCGTGATCAGAAATTCTTTGTCTGCATCACTATGTTGATCCAGTTCAGGATGTTCATGTAACTCAAACCAATACCCCACTTGGGCATCACGTACGGTGCTCTGTGCAGTGAATTGTTTCGCCTGTTGGTTGTAGACATTACTCAGGGTTTGATTGAGTTTTTCAATTTGGCTGTTTGATGCTGTGGTCGCCTGATCTTCTCCATTTAAATCTTACATCCATGCAGGGCTAACATGCCACGCTTGTTCTAAACTGAGGCTAGCATTGTCTTGTTGTGTACTGTGTTGATGTTGGCTTTGGACTGAACCTGCACCTTCTTCTTGACTCAGGTGGTCGGCTTGCCAACGTTGGATATGGACTGCAGTCGGTTGTAGGCTGCGCTGCGCACTCAGACTGATGATGCTATCCTGTTGTTCGGTAGCACTAGAACGATGAAAACGAATCTGTCGACGCTTTAAGGCTTGAAACTGACTGTTGTCATCCAAGAGTCTAAGTTTTTGGGCTTGAATTGGATGACGAGTATGAGGCACATAGAGTTCAGCTTCATCAATCAGCCA
>NZ_JBICLH010000075.1:0-78813 GCF_043105125.1 Acinetobacter sp. TYF_19 | reverse complement strand
TCAAAGTTGTGTGTTTCATTTTCCACCCCACAAAAAAGAAACGTTATAACATAACATTAAATGAATTGAAAAATTATTCTAGGCTCTTTGTTATATGTGTAAGAACGAAACTGATTTCAAAAAGAGAAAAGCCACCCTAGTGCGCTGAACCCCAGAATGGCCTTGCTGAGAATATTGATCCTAATTGTATAATTTCAAGTGTTTAACTTAAAAATTAACCTACTTATTTAAGTTGAGCTTAAAACTAGTTAAAAGCCTTCTAAAACGATTTTTCCTTTCGCTCGGCCAGTTTCAATCAGTTCATGAGCAAGTTTTAAATTTTTCGCATTAATTTTGCCTAAAGTCTGATTCAGGGTGGTTTTAATTTTGTGGTTATCCACCAGTTCTGCAACCTGATGTAAGAGCTGAGATTGTTGTTCAATATCTGTAGTATTGAACATTGAACGTGTAAACATGAACTCCCAATGTATAGAAACTGACTTAGACTTAAACTCAACGATATCCATTGATTTCGGATCATCAATTAAGCCAAACTTACCTTGTGGAGCAATAAGCTTAGAAATTTGAGGAAGATACGTTTCTGTTTGATTGGTTGAAAAAATATATCGAGGTGCGTCTAAACCCAGTGCTTTGATTTGCGTGTTTAAATCTTCGGTATGATCGATGACGTAGTCAGCCCCTAAAGACTTAACCCATGCTTTAGTCTCTTCCCTAGATGCTGTAGCAATAACTTTTAAATTTGTCTTCGCTTTGAGTAATTGAATCGCAATAGATCCTACACCTCCAGCGCCTCCAATTACTAAAATATTATCAGATTTAACCAAATCAACATTGAAACGATCAAATAACATTTCCCACGCTGTAATAGCGGTTAATGGCAGCGCAGCAGCTTCAACATCACTCAGACTTTGTGGTTTTAAACTAACAATACGCTCATCGACTGCTTGATATTCAGCATTACTCCCATCCCGAGTTAAATCACCCGCATACCAGACCTGATCACCGACTTTAAAGTGTTGCACGCCAGAACCGACTTCAACAATCTCACCCACTGCATCCCATCCTAAGATACGTGTGTTGCCTGCTGCGACAGGGTTTCGTCTAACCTTAGTATCGACAGGGTTAACCGAGATCGCTTTGATTCTAACCAACAAATCCCGATCTTTTAAGCTCGGCATCGCTTTTTCAATATCTACCAGTGGATTTTGAAATCCATGATCCATACCGTCAATATAAGAAATAGCCTTCATTCACTTGTCCTCTTGTTTTGTTATTTGAGTTTACTTAATATTCTTTTTTAAGTTATACAGACAAATTCGTCTTATAGTTACCAAAAGGATACTATTGAAATGGGTAAGCTAAAACATTCGCGTTTTGATTGCACACCAGGATGTTCTGTTGAAGCTGCCATAGGCTTACTTGATGGTAAATGGAAGAGTATTATCTTATGGCATTTATTAGAAGATGATGTTTTAAGGTTTAATGAACTGAGGAAGAAAATTCCAAATGTCACTCAAAAAATGCTCACTAGACAATTACGTGAACTTGAAGAGGATCAACTGATTCTACGAAAGGTTTATGCCGTTGTTCCTCCTAAAGTAGAATATCGATTATCAACACTCGGCACTTCTTTAGCACCTATTTTGGTTGCATTAAAACAATGGGGGGATAAAAATATTGGTTTATTTGGGAAACCCATTATGCCTTTAGAATCAGAATAAGACTTAAACCTGTTTTACGTCACTTACAACTCTGATGGTTTCTAGAAATACTGTGCTTTCACTGCTTACACACCATTCCAGTAACTTGTATAAAAGCACGTTCTTAGAAACCGCTATGTATAAAATTAACCAGCCATAAAAAAAGCCTAATCTGTGAAGACTAGGCTATAAACTTTGAATCTTTTTCGTTGGTAGCGGGAGCTGGATTTGAACCAACGACCTTCGGGTTATGAGCCCGACGAGCTACCAGACTGCTCCATCCCGCATCAACGAGTTAGCTTTATACGCCCTAAGCACCCACAAAGCAAACTTTATTTGTAATATAAGCAGTTATTACATGAGCAACATACAAATTCTAGTGCTTAACCAATGCTTGCTTCAGTGATAAAAGCGGGATGTGAGGCTCTATAGACGCTTAATCTTGTTTTTTCACTGTCTAAAAATGACTTAGGCTCTTCAGACCATATTGATTTTCTTGAATCAAGACCCGAATGACTTAAAGCCCAATCTGAAACTGTACTATAAACAAAAGTATTATCAGCGAAAACTAATTTTGTCTTCCTTCCCATACTACTTATAAGAACTTTATGTGTAGGTAATGATCCAAATGTACTAATTTGGGTGTAAATGTATTTATAGGTTTCAGACATAGAAAAAAGTACTTAAAGGACAGCACTACTATACCATTTTAACTCTTAAAAAAGCCCACCATTTGGCGAGCTTTTTCTTACTGATCTTTATCCATGGAATGTGGCGTTGTAGTTTTATCCTGCTCTTTCGTATCTGTATCTCTTTTTTGGCATGCCGTTAATCCCAGCATTAAAACTAAACTTACTATTGCAAATATTTTCATCATTTTTGCCTAGCACGATTTAAAAATATAACTTATCAAAATCTAAAGATTTCAATGTTTAATTTATGAAACAACCCCATTCTCTTTCTTTACAGATGAGACGCTTGGCGATTTAGAGCTTTATGTGCCCAATGAATGAATTTGTCCTTTTCATGGAAATGTGGAATATTTAATAAATGAATATGAGTAACCTCACCGAAATTACCTGAAATTTTATTCGGTGCCAAAATAACAAAATCTCTCTTATCCCCTACATGTAACTCCCTAAAAAATTCCATAACCTTAAAATGAAGATTCAGAGCAGTGAATCCTTCTCTTTCAATTAGAAAGTCATAGATTTGGCTGAGTACATGTAATTCAAATTTTTTATTCATGGTCTATTCTTCTCATATTTATTTTAACAATTGGTATAATTTAACCTAATTTTTTTCTTTGTTAAAGTAGATAAAAAACCCAGCCTCTGGAGAATCAATAGAGCTGGGTTAATGAAACATCATTGTCAAATTTTATTTTATTCTTGAAATTGATTCTAACGCACAAACCCAATAAATGCAAATAATTCTCAATTGCAATTATCATAATTTCAAATATGCCTACCTAAAGATACATACAATTATCTACATCACCTATCAAACAGTGGGCTTACGATATAGATTAAGCAAAGAGAGTACGGGTATTGGGAGGTAGTTACCATTCACAGATACCTCTCCCCCATCTTTTCTGTGCTGTTCCCAGTATTCAATTAATAGTAAAGCAGCTTGTTTAATGGCAGATGGATATTCCGATCCAAAATTATCTGTAATATAATTTTTAATTATAGCATCAGCAGCAACAATAAAGCTTTTTAATGATGCATCATTGCTATCATCGGCATAGTGTAAGTGGCGCTTCACTTCATATAATTCAACAATACTCATAGATCACTCCATTTTTCCGAGTCAGCTTTTACACTTTCATCACTAAACTCGTTCCTAGAGTCTTTTACGGTGTCATAGCAAATATCACAATTTCACCTCATTCCTATTCTCATATTGATTACTTGGCATTGAAATCCCTTTATCTAGGGATTTTTCTACTATTTTTAATAAGTCCTTCAAAAGATTTCTTATAGATCAATTAATATTTGTTCATATGTTTTTTAAATAAGCCATTCACCCCCTAAAGATAGTGCGCGTACGACGCCTTAACAACCGAATAGTAAATAAGCTGCCATTAAAAAAACCCGCTAACTGAAGCGGGTTTTTTAATTCACAATATTCTTAGATTACTGTGATAGAGCTTGCTTGAGGGCCTTTCTTGCCAGCTACAATCGTAAACTGAACACGTTGACCTTCATTCAACACTTTGAAACCGTTTGATTGGATTTCGCTAAAGTGTGCAAAAACGTCTTCTCCAGTATCGCTAGAAATAAAACCAAAGCCTTTAGTTTCATTAAACCACTTAACGGTACCAGTTGTAATGTTTGACATAAATATTCTCTTAAATTTTGAAAAATATAAGAATTAATCTTTTAAATCATATACATCGGATAAACCGCAGAGTTGAATCAATTGCGAAATAACTTTAGTAAATACAATAAAATAAATAATTCAGATACACTATCACTATAAGCTTTTTAGCGTGCAATAGATAGACCTTAACATATTATTTTATTGCTACCACTCAACCCCACATGAAATGCTTTTTTATCCATATTGATAAGAAAATCTTCACTAAAAGCAAATAAAGCTTATTTGCCTGCTTCTAGCTAATTTGTCTTTCCTAAAATCAACTCAACTTGATAGATGACATCCTATATTTTCATTTCTGCATGTCGCCAAAAATTAATGATCCTAGACAAAATAATGGACAGCACGTCCCTCTAAAGATAACGTAACTTTAATCTTTGGAGATTCAAGAAATGGCTAAACGTTTTAGTCCTGAATTTAAACAGCAAGCAATTGATTATGCACTTTCAAACTCGCACGAATCTTTAGCTGCAATCGCCCAGAAATTAGGTGTTGGTTATTCAACATTGGATAAATGGATTCGTGAAATCAATCCGGCGGGTTCAAGCAAACGCCAACTTTCATCAGAACAACAGCGGATTTTAGAATTAGAGAAAGAAGTCAAACAGCTCAGGGACGCCAATGACATCTTAAAAAAAGCGCATGTGTACTTTCTGACAGATCATGCCAAGAAAAGTACACGGTAATTCAAGATCTGGATGTGAATGAAGTCACTGTATCTTCTGCCTGTAAATGCCTGGGTGTCAGCACTTCAGGCTATTATGCCTGGCGAAAACGCCAGACCAATCTAGCGCAGAAATATAATGATTTAAAAGCCGTGTATTGGCAGCATCATGCACGATTGGGTGCACCTTCATTGGTACATGACATGCATGATTTAGGTTACAGCATGAGCGAACGAACCGTTGGAAGAATGCTTAAAAAGCTTGGTTTACGTAGCAGGATTGCACGTAAATACAAGCATACGACTGATTCAAACCATCGTTTGCCTACAGCGCCTAACTTGTTGGATCGTCAATTTACGGTCAATGAACCCAATAAGATCTGGACAACGGATATTACCTATATCCGTACTAAGCAAGGTTGGCTGTATTTATGTGTGATGCTGGATCTATTCAGCCGTCGTATTGTCGGTTGGCAAACCAACCATCGAATAGACCGTCAATTGGTGTGTGATGCGTTTCATTATGCAATGGCTCGTCAGGGGTATCCAATGGGTGTCATGGTACATTCGGACCAAGGCTCACAGTACTGTAGTCGTGATTTTAGGGCGCTATTATTGACGAATAACTGCGTTCAAAGTATGTCACGCAGTCTTGCGCAGTATACTGCTCATGTTGGGATAATGCAGTGACTGAAAGCTTCTTTCATACATTGAAAGGTCATGTGGTCCATGGCAGTGTGTTTGCCACTCGAAAAGAAGCGAATGCTGTCTTGTTTGACTATATTGAGATTTATTACAATCGAATCAGAAGACATTCTGCAAACGGCTGGTTAAGCCCAGAAGCCTTTGAACAGAAATATTTCAAGAATTTAGAGGGATTTGTTGTCCACGATACTGTCTAGGATCAACCATCAGAACAACAATCAAATGATTTGACAGTTGATACCGACCAATATACATATAAATTCATCACTTTTTCGACCGACATAGTATACTGCACCTGCTGTTTCGGCTCACCTTTTATCATGTGTTCTCTGTTTATGAATAAAAAGCTGTTTCTTTCTTCTGGTTTAAAAACACTAAGTGTCTTGGCCATATCTATAGGCTTAACCGCCTGCGGTGATCGTTCATGGTGGACAGATGATGAGCCTAAGCTCAATGCTGAACAAATCGCACGCATCATTCCCGGACGCGTAAATGACCGCCGTTCATGGGCTGAAGATATATACGATATTTCAGAGCAGTTTGGTATTCCTCAAAATAAAGAGAATATGTGTTCGATCATTGCCGTGGTTGATCAAGAGTCTAACTTTGTTGCAGACCCACAAGTTTACGGTTTAGGTGAAAAAGCGGTTAAAGAAGTCCAAGATCGTTTAGATGAAAAATTTAAAGATAAGCTCGGCGATGCTATCGGTGGCACGATTGCGGGCTATTTCCAACAAGTTTTAAAAGAGCAACCGAGTCCTGAAGATAACTATTTAAGCCAAATGCGCCGCGTTAAAACAGAACGCGAACTGGATGAACTGTACCGTGAAATTTTTGACTATATGTCAAAGCACTATCACGTTAGTGCACTCACAGGTGCAGCCAAACTTGTCGGTCAGGACGTAGGCGAAAAAATGAACCCAATTACCACGTTGGGTTCAATGCAAGTGCATATCGGTTATGCCAAAGAAAATAAACGTGAAGGTGGCAGCATGGCTGACCTACGTACCGACCTTTATAGCCAATATGGTGGTCTGTACTACGGCATCCACCGACTGATGATGTACCCTGCTGACTATGACAAACCGCTCTACCGTTTCGCCGACTATAACTCAGGCATGTACTCAAGTCGAAATGCCGCTTTCCAAAGTATGTTGAATGACTTAACTGAAGCAGAACTTGATTTAGACGGTGACTTGTTACTTTATGGCAAAGATGGCTCACCTAAATCTGCAAAGAGTCAATCAGAGCGTGAACTCATAAGTGTTTTTGCTCAGCACAATATTTTGGTTACTCCACGTCAAATTCGCTCTGACCTGAAAAAAGAGAAAGAGAAGAAATTTGAAGATACAGCAACCTATCGCGCTGTGGCTAAACTGTATCAAGAAGTCACTAAAAAAGAACCTTTCTATGCCATGATGCCAGAAGTCGTCATTTCTGGCCCAAAGCTCAGCCGTGACTATAATACCAACTGGTTTGCCACTCGTGTCAATGGACGTTATCAAACATGCATGCAACGTGCAAAGCGCATAAAAATCTAGCCTTATTTGACTTTGATGGCACCCTGTATGACAAAGACAGTTTTACGGGGTTCATCTTCTATGTACATTCAAAACGGCATATTGCTCTACAAGGCTTAAAAGTTCTGCCTTATATTCAAAGTTATTATTTAGGTTTTTATCCTGCCCATCATATGCGCTCTAAACTCTTCCATGCGATGTTTAAGCAAGCTGAAGTGAGCGAAATTGACGCTTATGCAAAACGCTATGCAGAACTCTTAATCAAAGGACTTAACCCAGCACTTTATAGCCAACTAAAGCAACACCAAAGTTTGGGCGATGATATAGTTTTGGTCTCTGCTTCAATTGATATCTATTTAAAATATGTGTGTGAAATCCTCTCAATCGATCTGATCTGTACCCAAGTTGAACAAGACCAGCAACGCTATACAGGGCGCTATCTGACTGCGGACTGTAGCTGTGAGTACAAAGCTCAACGTATCCAAGAAAAATATGAGCTAGATAATTACCATGCCGTTTATGCTTATGGAAATAGCATTGAAGATAAACAAATGTTGTCTTTGGCTGATTTTAGCTACTTGGTAGGGACAGATTTAAGTCTTCCTGACTTGTCAAATACATCAAATCAGCGCCAAATAAGTTAATTATTAAGCACGGATTAATAATTAGCCATATTAAATTTTTAAAAATATTTATTATTAAAATTCAGCATGTTTTATTTACCAAAAAATATATTTATGATAAATTTTGCCTAATAAAAATATTTTGAGAACCATTCCACTTAAATTATAAAAAGGCATCAGTATGGAACCGTTATCTCCACCCAAGTATGTCAAAGGTCTTTCGATCAAATTCGGTGAAAGCCCCTTTGTATTATTGGCGCAGTTCGCTTTTAATGCTTCAAAACAAAAATGGTTAAAACACGAAATCGAACATGTGCTCAATATCGCCAAACAAGGTGATTATCATCATCTGGTAAAGACATTACGTCAATTTAGTAAATAACAAAAAAAGCCACTTCAAATGAAGTGGCTTTTTTACTTACTTTTTAAAGGGAAACGCATATTTCACAATACGTTTGATGACGCTACCATACTGTTTGACTAAACTGGCATTGTTATAGTTAATGCCATACTTTTCACAAACCGCTTGTACTTTCGGCGCCATTTTACGGTAACGACGCGCGGGTACGTCTGGGTATAAGTGATGCTCAATTTGATGACTTAAGTGCCCCGTCAAAATATGGAATGCTTCTGAACCAGTTAAATTCGACGAACCACGAATTTGGCGCATGTACCAGTGACCACGGCTTTCATTTTCCAGTACTTTTTTCGGAAAAACTTCGACATCTTTGGTGAAGTGACCACAGAAAATCACACTAAATGTCCACATATTACGGATACCATTTGCAACCAAATTCCCTGTAAACACAGGCAATGCCGCAGGTCCTGCAATAAGTGGGAAAAACACATAATCTTTAAACAATTGTTTACCAATTTTGCGCTGCATAGGTTTCCATTCAGCTAAAGTCTGCGCTTTGCTTTTACGCCCCTTGAAATATTTGCCTAATTCCAAGTTTTGGATCGCAACGCCCCATTGGAACAACAAACAAAATGGAATGCTATAAATCGGTTGTAATAAAAAGCCCGGTTTCCAACGTTGTTCAGGGAATAATCGAAGCAGACCATAGCCAATGTCATCATCCATCCCTTTAATATTGGTATAGGTATGATGCTTGTAGTTATGGGTCTGACGCCAGTTATCTGCTGTACCTACGATGTCCCACTCATAGTTTTGCCCATTAAACTTAGGGTCATTCATCCAGTCATATTGACCGTGCATCACGTTATGACCTAATTCCATGTTTTCCATAATCTTGGCAAAACTCAGCAAGCCCGTGCCCAACACCCATGCAGGTGGGAACCAACCGGCAAACAAACATACACGACCTGCGATAGACGCATAACGCACCGTTGCATAGACACGACGAATATATTGCGCATCTTTCTCGCCAATATCATCCAGTACTTCTTGCTTGATGGCATCTAGCTCACGTGCAAGCTCATCTAACTCGAATGTCGTTAATTCACGATTCTTCGGGTTTTTAAAATATTCAACTTTAACAGGCATATTCATTGTATTTATTCCCCTTATAAATCGACAATAAGATCGGTTTGTGCCGTGTTGACACAAATTTTTAGAAAATTACCAGGTTCAGAATTTTGTGCACCATTAACCAAGTTTTTGGTCGAACCTTCAACTTTGTTGCAGGCACATTTATTACAGATTCCCATACGGCAGCCATGTTGAGGCTTCACATTTTGCTGTTCCAAACTTGCAAGAATGGATTGACCTTTGGGAATGCTTAAAATTTTCTTCGACTTTGTTAAGGTAATATTCACAAAACCAACATCATCATTTGCAAATGGACTCATGCTAAACGCTTCAGTTTTTAAGGTGTTAGCATGAGCGAAAAGCTGCTCAACCGTAGCCACAAACCCTGAAGGGCCGCATGCATATACCGTTGCCTTTTCAATCTGATCCAGTCCAGACACATGGTTTTGATTTAAACGCTCACCTTCATCTGACTCTTGGGTATAAAACATGCTAAATGTGAAGTTTGAGTATTGTTCTGCCAGTTGTTCAAAATATGCTTTGAACGCAGCATCAGTATGCTTTTTCACCCAATACATCAAATGTACAGGCTGCTTTTTAAGCTTAGCGGTCTTTTCTAAACGTTTCAGTAAACTCAGCATGGGGGTAATACCACTGCCCGCAGCGAGTAAAATTAACTGTTGATCATTTACAGTCAATTGCATATCGCCATAAGGCTGACCGAATTCTAAAACATCGCCGATTTGAGCCTGCTCACATAGCCAATGACTTGCCTTGCCTTGGTCTACCATTTTTACATTCAGTAAGACATGTTGCGCATCAATCTGGGTCAAACTATAGGTACGTTCATAACGTACGCCTTGAACCACGACATATACAGGATGGTGTTGTCCCGCTTGCCCTATTTGAAAATGACGATTGGTTTGCAGCGTTAAACTCACCATATCGTGTGCAACTTGCTCTTTTTTTACCACTTTACCCAAAGCTTGGTGTATCGACCAAAGTGGGTTGATTTTTTGAAGCCAAAAGTTAGCTGTGTGTCGGTCTATAACACTCTCAGCATACTCAGTTAAAGGAGATTTAGTTTTTTTAAGGATCTGCATAGTAAAGGACCACGCCATAGATTTTGAATTATTATACACATGTATATATATTTGTATATATACTCTGATTGTTTCGTTTCGTTTCACAATGCCGACCAGTGGGGCTATAATGAACCGATTGATTTAATTGCTTGATAAATATGACACCGACCACCATTCAAACCCATACAACCAACACAGAGCATGAAGCTTCAAAAAAACATGCACCAGTGCTTGCACGTAGTGTTGGTCGAAAAGCAACGATTACAAAAGATGAACTGTTTCAAGCTGCTTTAAATTTGATTGGTCCTGAAAAAAGTATTGCATCCCTCAGTTTGCGCGAAGTCGCACGTGAAGCAGGGATTGCGCCGAATAGTTTTTATCGTCATTTTAAAGATACCGATGAACTGGCTATCGAGTTGATTGAACGTGCAGGTGTTGTGCTACGCCAAATTTTGCATGAAGCACGGATTAAGGCCATTCGCCAAGAAAGTATTATTCGTAGCTCAGTCGAAGTTTTTATTGAACAACTCGATGCGGATGATGGCAACTTAAGCCTGCTATTACGTGAAGCATATACGGGTTCGGCATCTTATAAAAATGCGGTCGAAAGACAGTTGAATTATTTCCAGCAAGAACTCAAAGATGATTTAATTCGTTTAGAACGTTTAAATAATAGCAAACTCTTCCACCCTGAATTGGTGTCCATGGCAATCACCCAATTGGTTTTCAATATGGGTGCCAAAGTGATTGATATGCCAAGCGTAGAGCGTAAAAAAATGGCTGAACAAACCATGATCATGATTCGCATGATTTTGGAAGGTTCACGTCATTTGGATGAAGCGATGATTCGCTAATCTGTGATTACACCCAACAGATTCGCTGAAATATCTTCTTATTTGTTTCGCTGTTGCTCTTTAATGAGCTGGTGCACAAATTCTGCGGTCTGTTTCGGTTGTTCTAGCGGAAACATATGCCCACCTTCAAGCACACTATAGTCGATCGCATAGGTTTTTTTCATCCCTTGGGGTAAACCTTGCTTATAGAAATGGCTATCTTTTGCAGTCAACACATGAATCGGCATAGCAGGTGCTTTGCGTGGGGTACGCCACCACCATGCAGGCACTGTTCTGAAGATCTCTGCTTCAGTATGTTTGGGAATGGTTAGCGTCACCCCATTTCGAGTCGAATCACTTTTTAAACCACACGCTATAAAGTCCGCAAAACACTGTTCATCAAAGTCTTTAAAAATACGATTCGGTCTGAGCGCCTGACTGGCCTGCTCAATACTTTCCCAATGATCACGACGTTTGACGGTCACCGCAGCTGGGGTGAGTTTTTCAATGGACTTCGATCCCAGCTTTTGTAACGCTTCAAATAAAAAGGCTTTTGAACCAATCACAAACGGTGGGTCCATGATAATCACTTGCGAAAACAACTGTGGTTTTTTATAGGCCGCCATAAGTGTGAGTAAAGAGCCAAAAGAATGCCCTAAACCAATCACTTGTTGCCGTGGAAACTGCTGTTCAATATCCGAAATAACTTGATCGACCAACGCTTCCCAGCGATATTCCACAGGATAGTGCGGATCTAGACCAATCATCGGAATTGCTTTGACATCAAAATCTTGATTTAAAAATTGGAAAAATTTTTGATAGCTGCCCGAGGGAATGCCATTTGCATGGGTAAAGTGTAAGGCTGGTTTGCTCATGTCATTCAAATCTATTTTTATAGCATCTTTACCATAATCGTTTTTCAATCTAAACGAAATGGCGCAGGATGAATCCTAAGTCATGAACTTTGATCACTTCGGCCAATTTATAAAAATATTCTGGGATAGATCTGAGATCACTTTGCAGAAACAGTTAAGTTCTGATTGCCTAAAAAAGTAGCGCCACAGTTGGTTTTGTCTCCTGCAATCACCACAGCACGTCCCAAGACCGTTGTACTCTGATCTGCTGCAATCGCAGAAACCACCATTCGACACTTTGGACAAAAGTGCTTCATTCCATTTAAATGCACAGCAATACCATTGATCACAAAACTGTTTTCACACTCAGTGACGATGCCACCATGTGTTGTTTTTGAACCCATTGTTACTAGAGCTTTAGACATAATTTATTGTTCGATACATTAGAGTTTTAATGGCGAAAATTCTAGCATAAGCAAGCGCTTAAAATTTCAATGAATTACTTTTCAAATACAACTTAGACATCTCTTTTTTAAGGATCCATTAAAAAAGCACCCAAAGGTGCTTTTCATACAGCGATTCGAATTATGGTTTAACCACAACCATCACTTGAATTGCTTCTGGTGTGACCGATAGGCCATCGAGCAAACCAAGACCTTCTTTTTGCAGTTTTTGTAGGCGCGAAATTTCATCTTCACGAATACTAGGGTTGAACTGCTTTAAATAAGACAGGCGGTCAATTTCGTACTGCCACTTGCTACCGTAGACTTCTTTCGCCTGTTGCACAAAGCTTGGTAAAGCCGCACGTGCAAGCTCTAATGCTTGTACATAACGCTGTTCAATCACTTCACGGCGTGCTTTCACAACTTGACGACAGCTATTACCATCCAAATGATGCAAGTACGGTTTTAAAATTTCAGGTGCAATTTTCTGCGACAGGTCTTGACCCTTTTCACTCAACAAAACGCGAACCAGCTGCTGCGGTAAGCTTGAAGGCAAATTCAATGCTTTCGGTGCAACCACATCGACCTTAAACCACACTTCTAACAACACAGAACCTTGTGGTAAAGCCGCTGACTTCAACACTGCAACGTTGGTACTACCAAAACCTTGAGTATTGATCATTTCCATTACGCTTTCAGTAAATGGATGTTCAAGAGTTAAATACTGAGCATCTTCACGTATCTGAGCTTGATCGCGGTAGAAGGTCGCAGTCATACCTTCTTCATCCAAGGTTAAACCTTGAACTTGCATTTGATCGGTTGGTTTAATGATGACTGTACCGTTGCTTTGTTCGTCAAAATCAATATTTGTCGACGCCATAAAGCGCTTCATAAACATTGGCAAAGTAGTGTTGTCATCATAAGACTCAAGCGCTTGTACAATTTCTTGCGCCACAATTGGACGACAAGAGTTGTATTCAAGCAAACGGTCGCGACCTGATTGTAACTCTGCTTCTAAGGCTTCGCGTTGCACGCTAACTGCTTCGAGTAAGTCATCTAACTGCTGACCTTGATCTGTCAGTAAACAATCTTTCAATTCAACAATAAAGTTTTCTTGTAAAGTTTGCGCAGTTGGCGAGATATTACTAAAAATATTTAATGCTTCGTTATACCAACGGAACATACGTTCTTGCGCTGTACCAATCAAATACGGCACATGAATTTGAATCCGATTTTCTTGACCAATACGGTCTAAACGGCCAATACGTTGTTCAAGTACATCTGGGTTTGCAGGCAAATCAAATAAAATCAGATCTGATGCAAACTGGAAGTTACGACCTTCAGAACCAATTTCAGAGCACAGTAAAATTTGTGCACCATAAGATTCTTCAGCAAAGTAAGCTGACGCTTGGTCACGCTCAAGTAAACTCATGCCTTCATGGAACATTGCAGTACGAATACCCGCATGTAAACGGAGTACGTTTTCAAGTGCTTCAACCACGGGACCAGTACGTGCAATAAGCAACACTTTTTTGTGTTTTAAGTCTGTACGTAGTTTTTCCATGAGCCACATGACACGCGGGTCAGCTTCCATCCACGCACCGTCAAGCTGCGCTTCTTCTGGCCACATTTGTTCACGCAATTTACCGTCTTTAGACCAGTTTTCTGGTGCAGGCAAAGGTGCAGGCTGACAGTCACGACCTGGGAAGCCTTGAATGGCTTCACGGGTGTTACGGAACAAAATACGCCCTGTACCATGACGGTCTAAAAGCTCATGAATGGCACGGAAACGTTGTTCGGGTGCATCTTCAATACGATGTCCTAGCAAACCTTCTAATGCAGCTAAATGCCCTTCTTCAAGTGGCATATCTGCCATCAGTACTTCAGCAATTTTTGCAGTTTGTTGATACTGGGTTTCTTCATCCAAGAAACGATCCAGCGAACTAAAACGCTGTGGGTCAAGTAAACGTAAACGTGCAAAGTGACTTTCCACACCCAGCTGTTCTGGAGTTGCCGTTAACAGTAAAACACCCGGAGTTTTTTCTGCTAACTCTTCGATCAAGTCATAGCGGTCATTGCCACCGTCTTCTTCATTCCACATCAAGTGATGTGCTTCATCGACCACCAATAGATCGAAACCAGCTTCTAGGGCTTGTTCACGCAAGTCATCATGATCAATCATCAAATCGATTGACGCAATAATGCATTGTTCAGTCAGGAATGGATTCAGTTCAGGATCATGTTCTTTGATTGAAGCCGTACGGGTTAAATCAAATAATGAGAAGTTCAAATTGAAACGACGACGCATTTCAATCATCCACTGATATTGCAGTGAATCGGGTACCAAAATTAGGATGCGTTCTGAACGGCCCGTTTTAAGCTGTTGATGGATGATCAATCCAGCTTCAATGGTTTTACCTAAGCCGACTTCATCAGCTAAAAGGACACGGGGTGCAAAACGTTGACCCACTTCGTGTGCAATATACAGCTGATGAGGAATCAGACCGACACGTGAACCAACCATACCACGCAGTGGACTCGACTTCATATTGGCTTGCATCAGCATCGCTTCAATACGTAAGTCGTACCATTCTTTATAGTCAATTTGGCTTGCCAATAAGCGATCAAGCGGTTTAGACAGCTGAATTTGAGCGCCAATGCGAGTCTCATTCAGTGATTTACGTTCTTCCGTGCCATCTTCTAAGCGACGAACAACGTTATAACGCACCACACCATGACGGTCTTCATGTGATTCAACCGTCCACTTGGTGCCTTCTTGATCTTGTAATTCATCGTTCACGTTAAAAATGATACGTGATAAAGGTGCATTATTCCGTGCATATACACGTGTTTCATCACTTTTAGGGAATAAGATGCTGACAGATCGCTCATCTACATCAATAAGAACTCCTAGACCTAGTTCCGTTTCAGTATCTGATAACCAACGTTGACCAATAGCAAACTGCTGCAATTTTTCCACCTTTATCTACAAGTTAGGACTGCAAATTTAATGCTCAAACATTGTTTAATATTTGAGCAAAATTATACACCTTTAAGCAATATATTTTGACATAAAGCTCACTAAAAAAGTGAGCAAATTTGATGATTCCACGTACTTAAAATGGTACTGGACAAATAAATTCGATACGTTCATCGGTTTGGGGATGATGAAAACTCAAACGCTCTGCGTGTAAACACAAACGCGGCATCAAATCTTGCTGGTCAGGCGCAGCATAAAGCGTATCTCCCACGATAGGATGACCTAAAAACTGCATATGTACACGAAGTTGATGCGAGCGCCCTGTAATGGGGGTGAGTGCTACACGAGTCACGGGCTGACCCTGTATTTCAAAATGTTCAATGGCTTTCCACTCTGTCACAGCAGGCTTGTTATGACTGAGCTCTGCAATATGTAACGGTGGACGGGACGGATCATAAATGACAGGCACATCGACAGTGCCCTGACCATGTAAATGACCAGCCACAATCGCTTGATACGTTTTATCGGTTTGACGTTCTTGAAACTGACGAGAAATGGATTTTTGTCCCCAACGACTGAGACCAAAAACCAAGATACCCGAGGTATCGCGATCGAGACGGTGGATCAGTAGTGTTTTAGGTTCTAGTTTGACTAAACGATTGATCATACAATCTTGTAAGTCTTCTGTCTTCCCCGGAACGGTGAGTATACCTGCAGGCTTATGGATGACCATAAAGTCTTCATCTCGATGAATCAGGTGTTCGGTTAGAAAATTACTCAAGGTTCCATTCCAAGCTGATCGCGAAAACAAGCGGGCAATAATAAAAAGCTTAAGCCAGAAATACAATGCAAAAATCGTTTTTTTTTGATCATGAACCGATATTGATTGCATTATTTAACGTCAAACGCCGAGTCACAGTCTGTATCGATAAGCGATACATCAAGATATCACTCTATTATGACAAACGATTTCGAAATAACCACGCAGCCAAAGGCAAGGTAATTATGGCTAATATCAACATCGGTACAAAGTCCCATTTCACTTGCGCAAAACTCGCACCTTCCAAATACACCCGTTGTACCAAGTCGATGCCAAAGCGTAGCGGGTTGGCATAAGTCAGCCAATTCAATACTTTAGGCATATTTTGTACAGGAGTTAGTAAACCAGATAAAAGTGTCAAAGGCATGATCAAAAAGAAAGTATACAGCATGGCTTGTTGCATATTCAGTGCAATCGCTGAAATCGATAGTCCCACCCCCACAACGGCAATATTAAAGGCAAATAATCCAAAATACAGTAAGATCAAGGAGCCATTCATCGGGATCTGAAACCAGAACAGAATAATCGCTAAAATAATGGAAGATTGAATAACTCCAATAATAATCGGCGGAATCGCCTTACCAATCATAATCTGCGTCGGGGTATAGGGTGTAACTAAGAGCTGATCAAAAGTCCCTTGTTCACGCTCGCGTGCTACTGAAAGTGCCGAAAGTAACAGTGTCTGCATCATACTTAAAGTTGCAATCAGAGATGGCATGATGCCCCATCTCGACTCGACATTCGGGTTATACCATGTCCGCGCTTGTACCGTGATCTCGGAGTTGGTTCCCAAACGTTCTTGATTGACCTGCCCCACCACACTGCTGATGTAGGAGCCCGCCATACTTGCGGTCGATGAGTTTCTCCCATCTAGAATCACTTGAAACGGCGAAGAGTCTTGATTATTGAGCTTATCCTCAAAATCAGCAGGAATGGTGATGACCGCCAAGGCTGTTCGATCATTAATCACCTGTTGGATTTGTTGATTATTCTGCAAATCTGCTGTTTTTTTAAAAATTCCTGAACCATCTAAATGCGCTAAAACTTGTTGTGAGCTTTGGCTTCGGCTTTGATCCAACACAGCATAATCAACATGATTGACATCATAACTTGCGGCATAACCAAACAAGACCGCTTGGATAAATACAGGTGCGATTAAGGTCACCCGATTTGCAGGATCGGCTAAAATGGCTAAAAACTCTTTTCGGATCAGCACCCAAAGATAAAGAAACCAGCGCATTAACGTTGCCATAACACCATTCTTCCTTTCGTTAGCCCAAGCGCTTTTTCAGTGTACGCGCGGTCATTGCTGTGAATAGCACGATATAAATCAATAAAATGCCACACTCTTTGAGCCACAAAGACCAATCATCACCACCGAGTAATAGAGTTTTAATCAAAGTCATATAGTGCGTTGCAGGTAAAACATTGCTGATGATTTGCACAATTAGCGGTAAGTTCCGTGTATCAAACACAAAACCTGAAAGCATTAAAGCAGGCATAAAGCTAGCAAGCAGTGCCATCTGACTGGCTTGAAACTGACTTTTTGATAGACCTGAAATCATCAGACCCAGCAGTAACGACACCATTAAATATAAAAAAGAAGCGCTCATGACAGAGAGCAGTGATGCGCGAATGGGTACATCAAACAGAACATGTGCTGCAACTAAGCACATCACAATATCGATCATCCCAATCACGATATAGGGCGCCAGTTTTGAAAGTACAATTTCTAGAGGACGTACGGGCGTAACATATAATGCTTCTAAAGTGCCACGCTCGCGCTCTCGTGCAATCAGCAAGCCAGTTAAAAATGCGCCAACCAAGGTCAAAATTAGGACAATTAAACCCGGCACTAAAAACCACGTACTATTTGCGGACTCGTTAAACCACATACGTTGTTCAACCGTGATGACGCTACCCACCGAAGCTGCATTTGTTCGGTCTGCTTGTATCAAACTGGCGGTATTGAGCGCACTGGTAATATAGCCCTGCAAGGCCGAAGCAATACTGGTCGAACGGCCATTGGTAATGACCTGAACAACACCCACTCCCTTTGTATATTGCTCCGCAAAGTTGCTGGGTATATTGACGATGGCATCAATTTCAGACTTGCCCATTGCAGCTTCAGCTTGGCTAAAGCTTGGATAGTGCTTGACGGTAATGTATTTAGAGCCGTTTAAGCCACTCATCAGTTGCTGACTCTGTGGCGTGGGCTGTTGCTCCACAACCCCAACTCGTCCGTTGGTTAAGTCGAAAGACAGTCCATAACCAAACAGCAAAATTAAAATAATCGGTAGAATGAAACCGATCGCCATACTACTTTTATCACGAAGCAGCTGTTTGGATTCTTTACGTGTCAAGGCAAACAGTCGTGTCCAGAAAGCTGAGAAATGATTCATCTGACGCTCCTCAGTGAGCCTGCATGTCCGCACGGGACTGTTCAACGATGGCAATAAAAGCGCTATTCATATCGTTTACACCCTCTAATTGTGCCATCCCACGAATCTGTTGAGGTGTGCCAATCGCCAACAATTTCCCTGCATCTTGAATCGCAATCCGATCACAATATTCAGCTTCTTCCATAAAGTGTGTGGTCACAATAATGGTCATGCCTTGGTTCGCTAGCTCTCCAATGGTGTACCAAAAAGAGCGCCTTGCTAACGGATCAATACCACTGGTCGGTTCATCTAAAAATACAATTTCAGGCTGATGTAACAGTGCTGCTGCCATCGACAAACGCTGTTTAAAACCATTTGGTAGATCACCGCTTTTTGCGTATGGCTTAAGTTCAAATTGGAGCAACGCTTTATCAATTTGCTGCTTTAACTGTTTGCCCGATAAGCCATAAGCGCCACCAAAGAATTTTAAATTATCCAACACGCTCAAATTGCCATACAGGGCAAACTTCTGCGATACATAACCAATTTTTGCCCTTGCCTGCGCACGAGCTGTACGTAAATTCATGCCTGCCACTTCCAACACACCACTGCTGGCGGGCAGTAAGCCACAGAGCATACGAAACGTCGTGGTCTTACCTGCACCATTGGGGCCAAGTAAACCAAAAATTTCGCCTCGAGACACATCAAACGAGGTACTGGCCACGGCGGTAAAATCACCAAAGGTGCGTACCAAATCCTTCACCACAATCACAGGTTTTTCAAGCTGCTGTTTTACACTCTGCTCTGTTTTCACTTGTGGTGGATCAGAGTTTTCTATCAAAGATATTGAAGGGTCTAAAGCTAAATTTTCCTGTGCCAATACCGTTTTTTGAATATGTTTCGCCTCGTGTAAAAGCAACATAAATGCATCTTCTAACTCTGCTGGCCTCTGTTCCGCAACAACGTCTTTGGGCAACAGATCTGCTGGAAGTGATGGGCTTTCAGCTCGCGTAATAAAACGCACTACATCTCCTTTGGGCACTGCATCGGCAATATAATATTGATTATCAAGTAAATATGCTTGTAACACCCGCGCCTTCATGTCAGGTCTGGGTTTTACTTGCCATGTTTGTCCCTGTGCCTGAGCCGTCAGCTCGTCGGGTGTACCTTGCTTTAAGACTTGCCCGTCCAACATGACATAAACCTCATGACAGCGCTCAGCTTCATCCATATACGCCGTACTGAGGATGACACTTAAGTTCTCCTCCCTCACCAACTGTTCAATGATGATCCACAAATCACGGCGTGAGAGTGGATCGACACCGACACTTGGTTCATCCAACAGCAATAGTTCAGGTGAACGGACTAAAGTGCAGGCCAAACCTAACTTCTGCTTCATGCCTCCAGAGAGTTTTCCTGCGGGACGTTCAGTAAAGCGCGCCAAGTCGGTAATCTTGAGCAAACGTGCAAAACGTTCCTTGCGAACGTCCATTGGCACGCCATGCAAATCCGCATACAAGTCTAAATTTTCTTGAATACTGAGGTCTTCGTACAAACCAAACTTTTGCGGCATGTAGCTGATACGATCTTGCACAGATTGTGGATCTTTGGCGACATCCATTCCTAAGACTTTTAAGCTTCCAGTGGTTGGCTTATATAAACCTGCGATCAATCTTAAAAATGTGGTTTTACCAGCACCATCAGGCCCGACCAAAGCCGTCAGTTTTCCTGTTTTGATCTGCATATTTATGCCTTGCAAAGCCTGCACATCATCCAAATCTTTTTGTTCTGTTTTAAAGGTTTTGTTTAAATCCGTGGCAATTACAATGCTCTCTACTGACATCGACTTACTCCCATTCATTAAGGATTGTTCGTGGCAGTTGGACGCGATGATTTGGCTATGTTCACTGTCACAGGTTGTCCCATCTTCAACTGGTCATTCGGGTCATCGACATAAATTCGGACTTCATAAACCAAAGTCGTGCGAATATCTTCGGTCTGTACCGTTTTGGGGGTAAATTCCGCGACAGATGAGATATAACCAATTTTTCCTGTGATGGGCTGATTCGGTTGTGAGTCACGAATGACTTGTGCTGCCGCACCCATGTTGATATGTCCAAGATCCATTTCACTTGCATAAACACGCACCCATTTAGGATGGGTCAGGGCAATGGTATAGACGGACTTGTTTGAAGTCGTCATGTCGCCAACTTCTTGTAAACGTGCACGAATTACGCCATTCACAGGTGCTCGCAGCTTACTTTGAGTAATTTGGTAATCAATCAAATCAAGATTGGCCTTGGTCGATTCATATTGTGCTTTAGCCGCTTCACGATCTTCTGTGCGTGCACCTTTCAAAAGTAGCTCTAGGTTGGCTTTGGTTTCACCTACAGCCGCTTCCGCCATTTTCATATTGCTTTTTGCAGCATCAACCTCTTGCTTACTCACCGCTTGACCCGCAGTACTCCGATTTAAGACATTTAAACGCTGGTATTGTTTATCGGCATTTTCAAATTGGGCTTGGGCAGACTGTACTTTCGCTTTCGCTTGGGTAATCTCTTCAGGTCGATTGCCCGCAGCTTGTTCATTTAAGGTTTGCTGTTGAACTTGTAACTGTGCTTGGGCTTGCTGTGCTTGTATAGTCAGCGAGTCGGTATTCAGTTCGGCAAGAACCTGACCTTTTTGAACGCGATCACCTTCTTGAACAGCCAAGCTTTGAATACGTCCAGCCGTTTCAAATGCCAGCGAGACTTGTCGAATATCGACATTGCCATATAGCACCAGATGATCGGGATCGGCTTTGTCTCGACTGAACCACAAAAATGCAGCCGCTACAGCAATCAGCAATACCCCAACCAGCAGTATGAACTTACTTTTGTTCATGTACACCAAACCTTCGCTTAGTTTTAATACAAGTTTAAATTTAATTTAAACTATAACAATTCAATTAAGAAAGATATACTTCAAGTCTAAATTTTGATGCAGAGTAAATAATGTCTAGAGCTGGACGTAGCGATGGTGATTTAACCAAATCGAAAATTTTGGATGCTGCTGGCCGCCTAATTGCTCAGGATGGTTTTGCAAAAACCACGAGTAAAGCCATTGCCAAGCTGGCCGAAGTCGATTTGGCTGCCATTAACTATCACTTCGATGGTCGTGATGGCTTATATCGTGCCGTACTTGCCGAAGCACATACGCATTATATTGATGAACAAGAACTCTTGACCTTGCTTAACAGCTCTAAAACGCCTACTGAAAAACTGGAAGCTTTTTTTGAAAGCCTGATCGGTAAGCTGGTTGAAACCGATGTCTGGCATAGCAAGGTGTTTGTTCGTGAACTTTTTTCACCGACCACCCACCTATACACGTTTATGCAAAATGATGGTGCGCGAAAGTTTCTTTTTGTCAAAAAAATTATTAGCCAAGTTTCAGGCATTGATGAAAATCACCCTGCACTTTTGCCTTGTGTACTCAGCACAGTCGCGCCTTGTATGATGCTGATTTTGGCAGATGCAAATGGGCCAAGCCCACTTAAAAATGTCTCCAAGCTTGAACCTGCGCTTTTGGTCAAACATCTCATGACCTTTTCAGTCGCAGGTTTACAAGCCGCTAAACAACTTTATCTTTGATAAACCAACTGTCCTTATGTAATTTAAAACCATAAAACCAACCCGTACTACTTTTTCCACGGCCGGCCAAGCCTTTAAATACACAATGCCTTTTAATCCGAAGATTATGGCAAACTACCAATTTAGTGGAGTCAATGATACTGATTCCCGTATCTTTTCCTTTCACCTGGTGGAAGAAACTACTCAGAGCTTGCAAACAACGGGGCATGATTTCAATAAATCGGTTGTAGCTAAGCAGTTTAGTAAAAGCAGATTTCCAGAATGGAACGATCATTTGGCAATAAAAATATTTGAAGAATCTAAAACCAGATTGATGAAATAAAATGACAATGGTCATTGCTTCAGACAAGCTCAAGGCTGACTTTTTCAGCTTGGATTTTTGATCAGAAATTAAAGCTTTTTCTAAAGATTCATTAAATGTTTTGCAGAAATCGTCCAAAATACAAAATAATTCGGTAATATGATCCATCGAGAAGCCTTGTTTTATAACATTTTGTATTGAGAACCAATATGTTATAAATTCAGGGCTTTTTTTCTACTCTTTTTTATATCGAACTCAGGTTAATTATATATTTATGAAAAAAAGCCGACGCATATGCATCGGCTTTTTCACTTCATCGGTAAATTTACCGATTTAGTTATGACTTAGATCGCGTCAAGTGCAGCATTCAAAGTCTCACTTGGACGCATTACTGCATTCACTTTAGCTTGATCTACTGCGTAGTAACCACCGATATCAACCGATTTACCTTGTACTTCAGTAAGTTCAGCAACAATTTTGTCTTCGTTTGCAGCTAAAGCTTGTGCAAGTGGGGCAAACTTCGCTTTTAACTCAGTATCTTCATCTTGTGCAGCAAGTGCTTCTGCCCAGAATTTTGCCAAGTAGAAGTGGCTGCCACGGTTGTCCAATTCACCAGTACGTCGTGATGGAGACTTGTCATTATCCAATAATTTGCTGGTCGCTTGATCAAGAGTCGATGCAAGTAATTTTGCACGAGTATTATCTTCTTTAATCCCCATTTCTTCTAAAGAAGCAGCAAGTGCAAGGAACTCACCTAAAGAATCCCAACGTAAGTGGTTTTCTTCAACAAGTTGTTGTACGTGTTTAGGCGCAGAACCACCCGCACCAGTTTCATACATACCGCCACCCGCCATTAACGGAACGATAGACAGCATTTTCGCGGAAGTACCAAGTTCCATAATTGGGAACAAGTCAGTGAGGTAGTCACGTAAGATGTTACCTGTTACAGAAATGGTATCTAAACCACGCGCAACACGCTCAAGCGTATAACGCATCGCACGCACTTGAGACATGATTTGAATGTCTAAACCAGTCGTGTCGTGATCTTTTAAGTATTTTTGAACTTTTTTGATCACTTCGTTTTCGTGTGGACGGTACGGGTCTAACCAGAAGATCGCTGGCATGCCAGAGTTACGTGCACGTGTTACTGCAAGTTTAACCCAGTCGCGAATTGGTGCGTCTTTCACCTGACACATACGCCAGATATCGCCTTCTTCCACGTTTTGAGTCATCAACACTTCACCAGTGTCAATGTCGGTGATGTTTGCAACACCCGCAGCAGGAACTTCAAAAGTCTTGTCGTGTGAACCGTATTCTTCAGCTTTTTGCGCCATCAAACCTACGTTTGGCACAGTACCCATCGTACGTGGGTCGAAGTTGCCATTCCATTTACAGAAATTGATCATTTCTTGGTAAATACGTGCGAAAGTCGACTCTGGCATTACAGCTTTACAGTCATAAGGCTTGCCGTCAGCACCCCACATTTTACCGCCACCACGAATCATTGCAGGCATAGAAGCATCTACAATTACGTCGTTTGGAGAATGGAAGTTGGTGATGCCTTTTGCAGAATCCACCATTGCAAGTGCAGGGCGGTGTTCTTGGCATGCGTGTAAATCTTCGATGATTTCTTCACGTAAAGAAGTTGGTAAGGTTTCGATCTTTTCATAAAGACCCGCCATACCGTTGTTGACGTTAATGCCAAGTTCTTCAAACAATTTACCGTGTTTTTCAAACGCTTCTTTATAGTAAATTTTCACACAGTGACCGAAAACGATCGGGTGTGAAACTTTCATCATGGTTGCTTTTACGTGTAAAGAGAACAAAATGCCTGCTTCTTTACAATCATCCAGTTGTTTTTCATAAAAGTCGCAAAGTGCTTTTTTGCTCATGAACATAGAGTCGATGATTTCGCCATCAAGTAACGCTACTTTTTCTTTCAATACAATGGTTTCACCAGAATGAGTGATGAGTTCCATTTTTACGTTACGTGCGCGGTCAAGCGTCATCGATTTTTCGCCATGGTAGAAGTCGCCTTCATTCATGTGTGAAACGTGAGTTTGTGACCATTGCTTCCATTCACCCATAGAGTGCGGGTGTTTTTTCGCGTAGTTTTTCACTGCAGCAGGTGCACGACGGTCAGAGTTACCTTCACGTAATACAGGGTTTACAGCTGAACCAAGACATTTGCCATAGCGTGCTTTAATCGCTTTTTCGTCTTCAGTGGTCGGGTTTTCAGGATAGTCAGGAATCGCGTAGCCTTTTGATTGAAGCTCTTTGATACATGCTGTTAACTGAGCAACAGAGGCACTAATATTCGGGAGTTTAATGATATTAGTATCTGGATCTTGGGTAAGACGACCTAGTTCTGCAAGATTGTCTGGGACTTTTTGCTCTTCTTTTAGGTATTCAGAGAATTCTGCGAGAACACGTGCGGCAACAGAGATATCAGTTTTAACGATCTCTACACCAGCAGGTTTAGTAAAGGTCTCAATGATCGGCAGTAGCGAATAAGTCGCTAGCAATGGCGCCTCGTCGGTCAGTGTGTAAATGATGGTTGACTTTCCACCAGCCATATATAGCCCCTTGCGTTAGATTGAGTTTTTTAGGGTGATGAGCTTCTGGCTCAACCCCTGCGAACCGATGTGCTTGAATAAAACCCTGAAAGTATCGTCCCTCAGGGCTTTACAGTCAACGTAATATCCAGTGATAACGACATTTCGCCAGAAAATACCACTACAGCCTTCGTTTTTCAAAATCACGTCTTTCCACAAGGCTTTAGCGTTTGCTTAGCAAATAAACAAATTTTTTAGCGAAATGTGTTGTTCACCTCATTTAGATCATAACACCTGATACTTTTCACATAATACAGTCTTCAAATACTTTTTATAGTCTTGTAGCCCTACATGCATAAGCATGACTTTTCTCAGCGCTAAATTTAAACAGGCAAAGCAACCCAACATGCCAAAGCTTAAATATTAATACATAAACCCTCTACGCCTACTCCTCTATTTTTACATTTTTAAACCTATGTTTTTTATAGGGTTGGTTAAACTGAATCTTTTTTCTGCAACGGTAAGGGTCAATTCAATGCTAAAAATGCTGCTTCCGCTCATTGGACTTGGTTTTTCTTCTTGGTGTTTTGCTCAAAATCCATTGAGCGTTCATGTGCTGAATTTGGAAAATGGTCTCCCTTCTGCCAATGTCAAAGTGACACTTGAAGCCCAACAAAATGATAAATGGACAGAAATCAGCTCAAGCACGACCGATGACCAAGGTCGAATCAATGATTTATATCCCAAAGATACGGCCTTACAAAAAGGTGTATACAAAGTTACCTTTAAAACGGGTGATTGGTTTCGCCAAAAAAATCAGCGCTCATTCTTTCCAGAAGTGCCCGTGGTATTTGTAATTGATGGCTCATTGGATCATTACCATATCCCGCTGTTAATTAGCCAATATGGCTATTCCACTTACCGTGGTAGTTAATGCACATAAATAAGCGCATAAAAAACCGATGTCTAGGCATCGGTTTTTGTCTGTACAGAATCAAATAAAGTGGCTTAGGGATTAAGCCTTGAACCACTTCTCTGCTTTCGCTTGGTCTTCAACTTTTAATTCAACTTCAGTCAGCTCTGAGCCAGCAGCTTTTACGTCAAAGCTCATCAACTCATCACGGCGGAATGCCAAAATGTTATACGTACCTTCTTGCTTGGCATACTTTTCTACCAGTTTCACCGTTGCTTTGAGACCATCAATCGCAATGATCACATCATGGGCAGAAAGGCCAGCTTGAGCAGCAGCACCATCACGACGTGCGCTTTGCACCAATACACCTTCTGGCTTATCTACAAGCTTTAAACCTAACGGCAATGACTTATCATTTTTCAGGCTATAACTTAAACCAAACTCAGGGAAAAGTTGATCCAGCGGCAACTCATCTGTGGTGTTAATTAAGTGATTGATTTGCTCAATCCAGTTGTCACCTGTCAGTTCATTACACAACTCAACAATCGTACGCTCATGTACTTGTATGCCTTTTTGCGCGTTCTCATAAAGTTTACGCATAAGTGCGTCTAGGCTTGAACCACGTAAGCGCAAACCTAAATCTAAGCATAGTGCAACCAAACAACCTTTGTTGTAATAGCTGGTGCCTGCATTGTTCGAGTTTTCATCCTGACGGTAAAATTTCACCCATGCATCGAAGCTAGACTCAGACACCGACTGAACTAAACGACCCGGGTTTTGTAAATAACGATCAATCTGCGTTTTGAGTAGTTTGATATATGAGGCTTGGGAAATCACACCACTACGTAGCAAAATCAGGTCATCATAATAAGACGTGAAACCTTCAAAAATCCAAAGCAAAGAGGTATAGCCTTCTTTGTTCAGATCATAATTAACAAAATTTTCAGGACGAATGAATTTGACCAACCATGAGTGGAAGTATTCATGGCTACATAAACCTAAGAAACGTTGATAGTCTTCAGACGGCTCTTCAGGCTCATTGGCTTTTGGTAAGTCTTCACGTGGGCTAATCAAGCTGGTTGAATTTGGATGCTCCAAACCACCATAACTATTTGCTGTCGCCATCGTCATAAAGGTGTAGTTTGAAAATGGCGCTGAGCCAAACATTGAGATTTCCGTTGCACAGATTTTTTCAATGTCTTGCTGCATACGTGCAGCATTCATGGCATGTTTACCTGACACCACAAACTCGTGCGGAATACCATTGGCTTCAAAACCAAACCGAGTCTGTTCAGCCAACTCAAATGGTGCATCAATCAACTCGGCATAGTTTTTGGCTTTTAAGGTAAAACGACCTTTAACGAGGCTTTTTGAAGCCATACCAGTAGCCAATTGGAAGTGTTTTAGCTCATCAGGAAGGAACAGTTCAACTTCAACTGCTTTGTCCTCTTGACCCTCCAAACCTAAGCAAGCACATGCAGGATTTACATATAAACGGGTTTGATCTACATACGCGCCGCGCACCGACAGATCATAGGCATAGACATCATACTCAACCGTAATCAGTTCATGGTCGGTATTAAAAAGACGCCATTTATTCTTTTCAAATTTTTGAATTTCTAACAAACGCCCTTCTTCATCATAAGCACGAACCGACTCTATATGCTTTGAAAACTCGCGAATGAGGTAACTACCCGGAATCCAAGTCGGTAATGAAAGTACCTGTGTTGGGTCTGCTACAAAACGTAAAGTCACGTGTATAAGGTGCTGACGATAATCGTCAAATTCGATCTGATAATGCAACATAATGGGCGATACAAAAAAAATGAAAGGAGTTATAACTTAGCTTAGCATTATTTACGCCAGTTTTGCGTCACAGTCACATTTGTCTGCATTTTTGACTGGTCATTGAGGAAAAAAAGGCATAGCATTTGCAGCTGTTTTAGGTTTAAAAGTCACGGAATGGCTTGGTTAGGGAATTTCATTGAAAGCTGTCATCTACTTCATCGCTACACTCTTCGCCTTATGTTCAAGTTTCACTCAAGCGGCATTGCTCAATATTGTTCCTGAAACAGTTGAAGCTCAAGCTTGGACAGTTTTTGACAGCCAATCGGGGCAAGTCATTGCAGAGCATAATAGTCATGTTCAACGTGCGCCCGCTTCGCTCACCAAAATGATGGTGGCGTATATTGCACTCAAAGAAATTAATGCAGGGAAGCTCAATAAGAGCGAAATTCTTACCGCAACACCTGTGGTCAGTACGGTGATGTGGGATGAGTCCCAAATGTACTTAAAACAAGGTGAACAGATTTCTGTGGATCAACTTCTAGCGGGTTTAGTGGTCATGTCTGCCAACGACGCAGCAGTGACTTTAGCGGAACGCATCTCGGGTGATATTCCAAACTTTGTTGCACGAATGAACCAAGAAGCCAAAGCACTGGGAATGACTGAAACGCATTTCCAAAATCCTGCGGGTATCACCATGCCAGAGCACTATTCGACTGCACATGATTTAGCGCTATTAGGCCAAGCCTTGGTGAATGAAACACCAGACTATTTACACTATTCAAAACAGCAAAGTTTTAGCTATAACCAACGCTTTCACCGTGCAACCAATATTCTGTTAAAACAAGACCCGACAGTAGATGGCTTAAAAACAGGTTATACCAAAGCAGCGGGATATAACTTAGCACTGACAGCAAACCGCCCGACCATGAATCCAGACAATCCAAACCGTCGCTTGGTGGTCATTGTTTTGGGTACAGAAAGTGCAGCTAAGCGTGCTGAAGTTGCACACAACCTCATGAATTTGTCTTATACCTATACTCGTAACGAAGTTGCGCTGAAAGATAAGCAAATTATTGCTGAACTGCCAGTAGTCAAATCGACGTTGAAAATGTTCAAAGTGGAAAGTAAGCAACCGAAAATTGTGACTACATCACTGTACGATCAACCATATGCCATTGACTTACATGCCTTTGACCAGACCAACCAACGCATTATGCTCAATACAGGCAATGGTACTATTCAACGCATTGATCCATTAGAGTCCACAAAAACGCATTTCAATATTGAAGTGTTGCAAAACAAGCTGACCGCTCCGCTGGCTGAAGTGATGCAACTGGCGAAAGTGCAGGTCTATCAAAACAATCAGCTCATTCAAACGTTCACCATTGAAGAAGATGTACAAATTGAAGAAGCCAATATTTTCCAGCGTCTAATGTTTTGGTTCAAAGGCTTGTTTCCATTTTTATCAAGCGATGAACCTAAAGTAAAAACCTATACACTCGGTTAAGTTCGAGCAGTATCCCGAGTTTTATACTTTATGTAACTTGTAAGACAATCTAATTATCAATAAATCAAGAAGATGGCATATTCAATGTCATCTTCTTTTTTTTAATAATAAATAGGTTGCTTTATATGGCTGTACAAACAGAACAAGTGCCACACCATATTGTTATTATTGGCGGTGGAGCTGGTGGTCTAGAGTTAGCAACGCAACTCGGTGACAGCTTCGCAAAATCCAAGTGGGTGAAAATCACCCTCGTCGATCAAAACCTCACCCACATCTGGAAACCCTTACTCCACGAAATTGCGGCAGGTACACTCAACCCAAGTGTTGAAGAAATTAATTATTTTGCACATGCGTCTAAGCATCACTATGAGTTTGTTTTGGGTCGTTTTGTCGGCTTAGACCAAGAACATAAACAAGTAAAACTTGAAGCACGCCAATATGCCAAACAAAGCACGGAAACCACGCAGTTTGAACTCAACTACGACACCTTAGTCCTAGCCGTCGGTTCGACCTCTAACGACTTTGCGACCGAAGGCGCTAAACATTACTGCCACTTCCTCGACAGTCGCCAGCAAGCTGAAATTTTCCAGCAAGACCTTCTACATTTGTATTTAGATGCACAAAACCGCCCCGAAACACGCGCACTCAATATTGTGATTATTGGTGCAGGTGCCACAGGAGTCGAGCTTGCTGCCGAATTGGTCCATGCGAAAAGTACCTTTTTTAAATACGGTCTCAATAAAATTGACCCAAACAAAGTCAAAGTGACCTTGATTGAGGCAGCGGATCGCATTCTTCCCGCCCTATCCACCAAAATGGCAACACACACACATACCCAATTGGAAAAGCTTGGCGTTGAAGTCCTCACCCATCACCGTGTTGCCAAGTTAGATAAAGACCATGTCTATTTTGCCAATGGCTCACAAATCGATGCCGATCTTAAAGTTTGGGCAGCAGGCGTCAAAGCACCTGTCGTTTTAAATGCGCTTGAAGGTTTTGAAAAAGATGCGATTGGCCGTCTTAAAGTCTATGCGACTTTGCAAACCCGTTCCGACCCCAACATTTTTGCCTTTGGTGATTGCGCCCACTGCCAGCCTGCGGCCGATGAACCAGTCCTTGGCCCACGCGCTCAAGTGGCCAGCCAACAAGCTGCCTTTTTGGTTCGAGCGCTCAAAGCGCGCATTCGTGGTCAGTCTTTGCCGATGTTTAAATTTTCTGACAAAGGCTCTTTGGTTTCCCTCAGTCAATATAAAGCTGTGGGCGAGCTACTGGGCCAAGTCAATGTGCAAGGCGTGCTGGCAAAAACCATGTATGTTTCTTTATATCGACTCCATCAGGCCACCTTACATGGCTATACCCAAGCTGGGCTGATGACTGCAAAAGACCTGATGAATAAAAAAGTCGGTCCGAAAATAAAATTGCATTGAAATCTAAAAATGCGTCCCCACTAATAAAAAAACGCCATAAGAACGTGGAAAATGCAGTTTTTTGCTAAATTTAGTCTACAAAAGCTGCTTTTCACTTTATGATATACCCCTTAAATTCTAAATGAATGGACGAAAAACATGACTGCTATCGCAAATGATCACGTGGTTTCTTTCAACTACAAATTGACTAACGCTGAAGGCGAAACGCTAGACCAATCACAAGGTGAACCACTTGCATATTTGCACGGCGCAGGTAACATCATCCCAGGTTTAGAAAATGCATTGCTAGGCAAAACTGTAGGTGAAAAATTCACTGTTACTGTTCCTGCTGCTGAAGGTTATGGCGAATACAACCCTGAACTCGTTCAAGAAGTTCCAGCGCAAATGTTCCAAGGCGTAGACAACATCCAAGCGGGTATGCAGTTCCAAGCTCAAACTGATGATGGCGTTCAAATCGTAACTGTAAAAGCAGTTGAAGGCGAAAACGTAATTGTTGATGCGAACTTCCCACTTGCTGGTCAAGACTTAACTTTCGAAGTTGAAATCGTAGAAATCCGCGATGCAACTGAAGAAGAATTACAGCACGGCCATGCGCACGGTGCTGGTGGTCACCACCACTAAGATTTAACATCTTAAAAAAGGGCGAAAGTTAAACTTTCGCCCTTTTTTTATTTTTGAATACTTAGTCATTCGCGACGTATTTGAAAATCTGTAAATCTTTGCTGTTCTGAAGCAAGTTCTATGATGAACACATCCGTGACTACCGCATGAGTTGGCCCGACTTTAGCGAGATTCACCAGTTCGGCAACCATACCATCATCACCCAAAAGCAACGCTTCAACTGCACCTGAAGCCAAATTCAGTACATAACCCTTTAAACCTAAAGCAACAGCATATTGTGCAAACCAGCGTCGATATCCAACACCCTGAACTTTTCCCGATATGGTCAGTTTTACTGCTTTCATACTGTATGCTCTCGGTTCACGACCGTATAAATAGCTTGACTCATTTGCTGCGCTTGTAAACCACGCTCACCTTGCTGAGCCAAAAGGTCACCTGCTTGGGCATGTAAGGTCACAATTTGATGTAATGCAATGTCATCTTTCAACTGTGCTTTTAAACTGGCAATCATGCCTGCCAATACATCACCCATTCCACCTGTCCCCATCCCCGGATTACCTGCGGTACAAATCCAAAGTTGCGTATCTAAAATCAAGCTTCCTGAACCTTTCAGCACCCATTGCCCTGCATATTTTTCTTGTAAAGCATAAATAGCTGCGATACGGTCGGACTCCACCGCTGAAGTACTGATACCGAGTAAAGTCGCAGCCTCCCCAGGATGCGGTGTTGCGTACACCTGTTTACCAAGCTTTACTGGCTTCTCAGCCAAAAACCATAAAGCATCTGCATCTAATACCACCTGCAAAGCACTGGTTTGAATGAGTGGAAACCATGCATCAAACTGCTGCTGAGCCCACGAGTCTCTTCCCAAGCCCATACCAAAACTGACTGCATCCACATGTGCCACCAACGCTGTACGCTCTTGGAGCGACATTTGGTTAATATCGCGCAGCATAATATTGGGTGCACGAGCTAAAATTGCAGTATGGTGTTTTGCATCACATACCACGGTCACCTTGCCAGCACCCGCATGAAAGGCAGCTTCAGCGGCTAACATCACTGCACCCCCCATCTGTGCATGTCCCCCAATCACCAGTACGTGCCCATAGCTTCCTTTATGTCCAAAGGCTTGACGCGGTACAAGGTGCACATGCTGTGGAGCAAGTGAAGCTAAAGGTTTTAAAGCATTGTCTACAGGAAGTAGCGAAATAAGCTCAACGACTCCTGCATAAGCTTTACCCAGCCCAGTAAATAAACCCGCCTTTAAGCCCAGAGCCGTAAAGGTATAATCGGCGACAACTGCACAAGGTAAAGCTTGTCCCGTGTTGGCCTGCAAACCACTTGGAATATCAACCGCAATTTTTAAACCTGTTTGTCTATTAATCTGCTGAATCACTGCCTGCCAGTCTGAACTGAGTTCACGGTTTAACCCAATGCCAAACAAAGCATCAATATACGCATCATAAGGGTGTTGAAAAGCAAAACCGGTATGAATCATTATCCCCTGTTGCACAGCTGCTGCATGTGCTTGTTGCAGTGAAGTAGACTCTCCCAAAGCAGCTGCATAAATTTCAACGTCATAACCTTGCGCGGCTAGATACGATGCAATCAAGTAACCATCACCTGCATTGTTGCCTTGACCACAACACACCGCAACGCTTTTGACTTGCTGCTGTTTAAGCCTAGGCAGCATATGTTCAGTTGTTGCCCATGCGACTTGTTGCATCAGCCCATAAGCGCTATTTTGCTGCGCGAACCAACGTCCTTCCCATGCTTGAATCTCACTGCTGTGGTACACTTGCTGATGCATGATTTTTCCTTTGTTCTTGGTTATGACAACATCCACATCTTCCTCAAAAATCCCTGTAGATCAATATGATCCAGAGCAGCTTAAGGCTTGGATTAAAGCTGAAGCACTGGCTTTGGGATTTTCTGATTGTGTCATCGCCAAACCAGATGCTCAAGTTGAATTGCCGCGTTTTAAAAAATATTTAGAACTTGGTTATCATGGTGACATGCATTTTCTTGCTGAAAACTTAGAAAAACGCGCAGATCCAACACTGCTTGTTCCGGGCACCAAAAGTATTATTTGTGTGCGTATGGATTATTTGGTAGCCGTTCCTGAACCACGTCTTGTGCCTTTTGCACCAAATAGCGCCATCATTGCGCGTTATGCACGCGGACGTGACTATCACAAAGTCATGCGTGGGCGTTTAAAGACCCTTTCTCAGAAAATCAAAGCCAAAGTTAGCGATTTTGAATCTCGCCCCTTTGCAGACTCGGCACCCATTTTTGAAAAATCATTGGCTGAAAATGCGGGCATGGGCTGGGTCGGTAAACACACCTTACTCATTCATAAAACATCAGGCTCATTTTTTGTTTTGGGCGAGCTCTTCACCTCTTTAGAGCTACCTTTTGACCAAGCCACCACCAAACACTGTGGTTCATGTAGCGCGTGTATTGATATTTGCCCGACCCAAGCCATTGTTGAGCCTTATTTATTAGATGCGCGTAAATGCATTGCCTATTTAACTATTGAGTTTCAAGGCATTATTCCTGAAGAACTACGCCGCGGTATTGGTAACCGTGTGTTTGGTTGCGATGACTGTCAGCTCATTTGCCCATGGAATAGCTTTGCCAAAACCACACCAATTGATGATTTTAACCCGCGTCATGGTTTGGATGACATTCAACTAATTGACCTTTGGCAATGGGATGAAAACACTTTTATGGCAAATACAGAAGGGAGTCCCCTACGTCGTACAGGCTACCAAAACTTTATGCGTAACGTCGCGATTGGTCTAGGTAATGCACCATTTTCAGATGAAATATTGCAGCAATTACAAGCTTCTCGCCCAGAGCTTAACGATATTGTGCAAGTCCATATTGACTGGGCCATCCAAGAGCAACTGATGAAAAAGCACTAAAACTTGCTTCAAACAGACTCAATCAATAAAAGTTCAATCAAATAGCCATTTGCTTGCATAATTTTATTTATTTTATCTATTTAGCTGCATTTTCAGTGTAACTCAAAATCCAAATAAATAGAATTTTGTGGCCAAATTTCCGGAAAAACGCTCAACTTTGCAACTATTTTTACAATCTCATAAAAAGATAAAATTAAAAACATAATCGGGAGATACTATTAAAAATGAGCAATAATGCCTTTTAAGTTGGCACGTTAAATGTATGATGTATACAAGTTAGAATTAAAAATGGATCGCCATTATGAACCTACGCAATGATTGGACGCGTGAAGAAATCGAAGCTTTGTATGATCAGCCTTTTCTTGATCTCGTCTTTCAAGCGCAGACCGTACATCGCCAACATTTCCAAGCCAACACCATTCAAGTCAGTACTTTATTGTCGATTAAAACAGGTAAATGTCCTGAAGACTGTAAGTACTGTTCTCAGTCAGCACGTTATGACTCAAAACTTGAAGCCGAAAAACGCATTGCTGTAGACAAAGTGATTTCAGAAGCCAAAGAAGCTTTAGCCTCAGGCTCATCTCGTTTTTGTATGGGCGCAGCTTGGCGGAATCCACATGAACGTGACATGCCTTACGTACTAGAAATGGTTAAAGAAGTGAAAGCTCTTGGTTTAGAGACTTGCATGACTTTAGGGATGCTGAATGAGTCTCAAGCTGGGCGTTTAAAAGATGCAGGTTTAGATTATTACAACCATAACCTCGACACTTCACGCGAGTATTATTCACATATTATTAGTACTCGTACCTTTGACGATCGTTTAAATACCTTAGAATATGTCCGTCAAGCAGGTATGAAAGTGTGTAGCGGTGGTATCGTTGGTCTAGGTGAAAAGAAAGAAGACCGTATTGGTTTATTGCAAGAGCTTGCAACCATGCCAATTCATCCAGAATCTGTGCCAATCAACATGTTGGTTCCAATTGAAGGCACGCCACTGGCAGATGTTGAAAAACTCGATTTGACGGAATGGATTCGTACCATTGCTGTTGCGCGCATTATCATGCCGCACAGCTATATCCGCCTATCTGCAGGTCGTGAAGCACTTTCTGACTCAGACCAAGCACTTGCATTTATGGCGGGGGCAAATTCGTTGTTCTCAGGTGAGAAACTACTGACCACACCAAATGCAGGCGAAGGTAAGGACCGTCAACTGTTCACTAAATTAGGTTTAGTAGCAGAAAAGCCAAAACCAACGGTGGCAGACCTTAGCCTAGATGCCATGGCAAGCTAATTCCCAAGATTTACTAAGCATAAAAAAGCTCCTTATTCAGTATGGGGCTTTTTTAATGTCTATCTATTTAACCTTCAGGCGACCGAGCAAAATTATGCGCAGTAATTAAAATACCATAACTGGCATTCAGATAATCGCCTTGGAAGATCTCATCTTCACCATTGGCATGGCGTACAGTTAACGTTTGGCGAATCGCGTCATAGTGAAAAGAATCAAAACACTCTTGATGCTGACACAGCCAACTTAAGGTATCACTCAAATTATCATCGACAATATAAGTCTGTGCTTGAAAATTTTTAGTCATCATCCGAATACGCTAACACTGTTATTGGGCTATTGTAAGCCGTTCTGCGTCAATTCAGTCGAACTAAGCCATAAAAAAATACAGGCATTAAAAAGTGAGCCTACGCTCACTTTTCCTTAAGATGATTAGTCGGTTTTAGAATCACCACACTTTCGGCATTCCATATGCTCCCCTATTTCAGTCATTTGTTCATATTCATAAACGTGGATGCAAAATAATTTTTTAAACAACTGAAGCATTTTTAACTCCTGTAAATGATTTTTTAAAAATTCGCTTCTTAAAATAGGTATATCTTCCTGAAATACCCACAACTCATATCTCATGAGCTATACACAGTTTTAAACATACTTTTTATAAATTTCAAGTGCCTTTTGTCGAATAACAGCATAAAGTGATAAATGGTCATTTACTTTTTTAAATGATGCTTTTCATTTACTTGTGGTTCTGCATCACATCATTTTTTAAATGATGCTGAGATTGAAAGAATGCTTGATTTAAATTTGGATCAAGCTAGGATAAAAATACACTGAATGCTCAAAACAGATGTTTCGAGCAACCAATAAAGAATTTGATAAAAAAGCAACGATAAGGATATTTATACATGCTTGGACGTATGATGTTTCAACCGCTATTAATTAGCAATCTTATTGATCACGCAGAACGCTACCATGCGGATACAGCCATTATTTCTAAAAATACAGACGGCAGTATCACTGAAACCAACTGGGCCAACGTCGCAGTCAATTCTAAGCGATTTGCCAATGTACTCAAAGATTTAGGGCTTTCTCAAAGTGACCGCGTGGCGACCATCGCATGGAACAACCATCGTCACCTAGAATCTTGGTATGCGATCTCTGGCAGTGGTTATATTTGCCATACTATCAACCCACGTTTATTTCCAGAACAACTGATTTTTATTATCAATGATGCCCAAGACCGCGTGGTGTTATTTGATAAAACCTTTGCGCCACTTATTGCTGCAGTAAAAGCACACTTACCCCATGTAGAACACTTTATTTGCCTAGATGCCACAGATGATGCTATTGCAGAAAAAATTGCCGATGTAAAATTTTATGATGACTTGGTCAGCAAACAGTCTGAACAGTTCACTTGGCCAAGCTTTGATGAGCAAACTGCAAGCTCTTTGTGCTATACCTCAGGCACAACTGGAAATCCAAAAGGTGTACTATATAGCCACCGCTCCACCATTTTGCATAGTTTTGCCATTAGCCTACCCGATTCTCTCAATCTGTCTGCAAATGACATTATGTTGCCTGTAGTGCCAATGTTCCATGTTAATGCTTGGGGTACACCTTATGCAGCAGCTATGGTCGGTTGTACGGTTGTATTACCAGGGCCAGGCTTAGATGGGCCAAGTTTAGTGAATATGATTGACACATATAAAGTCACTGTGGCTTTGGGTGTACCAACCATTTGGCAAGGTTTACTGGCAGCAGCCAAACAAACAGGCAGCCAGCTAGCAAGTATGAACCGTAACGTTGTCGGTGGTTCAGCCTGCCCACCATCCATGTTAGCGGCCTTTAAAAATGACTATAACTGTGACACCATCCATGCATGGGGCATGACCGAAACCAGTCCTTTAGGCTCTGCCAACCAACTTAAAGCCAAACATCAACAGCTCTCTGAACAAGAGCGTTTCAAGCTACGTCTTTCTCAAGGCCGTCCGCCTTTTGGCGTAGATTTACGTCTTACCGATGAAGAAAAAGGCAACCATGAAATTGTCCGCGATGGTGAGCAGATTGGAAATCTACAAATTAAAGGCCACTGGATTATTGACAGTTACTTTGGTAAAGATGAATCTGCCCTCACGACCGATGGCTGGTTTGACACAGGTGATATTGCAACCTTAGATGAAGACGGCTTCTTATGCATCAGTGACCGCTCTAAAGATTTAATTAAGTCTGGCGGCGAATGGATTTCATCGGTTGAACTTGAGAACCTTGCGATGGGACATTCAGACATTCTTATGGCAGCCGTTATTGCAGCTGAACATCCAAAATGGGATGAGCGTCCTATTGTCATCGCTGTGAAGAAACCCGATAGCACGGTCACTGAACAAGGTGTCTTAGACTACTATACTGATAAAATTGCGAAATGGCAGATCCCTGACCGTGTGATTTTTGTCGACAGTATTCCACTGAGCGGTACGGGTAAAATGCTAAAACGTGAACTCCGTGCTCAATATGGCCAAGTACTACTGGAACAAAATCCTGTTTAACGTTGTTGAGAATAAAAGCCTGATCATATGGTCAGGCTTTTCTTTATGTTCGGATAGTTTAAATACCATCAATACAATTTATTTGAAAGCACGTCTAATAAAGATGCTTTAAACACCTCACCATGCTTTAGATTTGGATAGATTAAAAATTTAGCCTCTACGCCCTGCTGATCGAATATAGACAAAATTTCTCTATTTTTATTGATGCCATTTGCATCAAAATTAGCGCTTTGCTGTGCTCCAGTATGTATTAAAAGATCACCTTCCATCAGCCATACATGTTTTTGTGGCTCTTTGACTAATTTTACGGCTCTAATTTTTTGCATCATGCGCTCATCCGCCCAAGAAAGTGATGGACTTGCAGCAAAGAAATGGCTGAAATAACGACCATCGAGCAAGCTATCAAGCACAAAAAGCCCTCCATAGGAATGCCCCCATAACGCTCTTTTTTGCGCATCCAGCTTTACATTCTGCTCAACCCAAGGAGCGATGTCCTTCAAAATCACATTTCTAAAATCAGCACTTCCCCCGCTCATTCGCTCTGGATTTCGTGGATCTTGGGCGGGTTTTCCAGTTAATAAATCTGCTGGAGTATAGTCAAGTGAACGAAGAGCTGTGGCAAATGGCAAATTGGTTTTATAACCAATAGCAACCAATACAGGGGCATCATTTTCATACAAAGACTTAAGTATTTCTTCATTCAGATAGGACATCGCAGCGTTCCCATCCAGCATAAAGACCGATGCACACGCGTTCTGCTTCTTCTGTACTGTCTTTGGAATACCTAACCAAACGCTATAAGTTTTATTTGGATCTGTAGTTGTAAATTCTTTGACTTTAAAACTGTAATACGCCGAGCCTATTTCTGCAATATTGGCAGGCAAAGGTTTTATTTCAGGTTTCGCATAAGCACTTAAGCTTGTACCCAAGATCAACAACGAACCAAAAATTCGCAAAAGCACAGTAATAAAAATCTTTCTATAAAGATGAGTCATTTTTCGTATATACAGCCATGAGATACCGAAGCTTAATACACAATAATAGTTATCATTATCAATTAAGTAAATCTTAATCATCTCTCTGTCATGACGTACATCTCATCGATTAAATAGACTACATTTTCTTTGACCACGCACTCCGAAAGATGATTTTTCCTTTTTATACGGATTCAACAAGTCTAGAAAATACCCTTCCAGCTTTTTTATCACTAAAAAAAAGCCACCGCACTATGAAAGTTCAATGGCTTTATCGATACAAGCAAAAGACTTAAAGCTTTTTCCATGTCATGTTGCTCAAACCTTTCGCATCTTTTGCTGTGGCTTGTACCTTCATCTGATCTTTACCAGCATTTAACTGCGCAATATTGATGTTATACACACGGCCATCTTGAGGATTCAGCCATTGACCTTTTGCGAATTTTTGACCTGTTGCATCACCCACTAAGCCATTCAGCACTTGCATACCAAAAATCGGTTTATCCTTAAGTCCACCCTGACACTTACTGCACACATCACTTACAGGCACCCCAGCCAAAGGATAGTACTTGGTCACCACTGCGCTATATTGTGATGTTTTAGAATTCTTACGAATCACAATATCTGAAATGTAATACCCAGTCCGATCATCAATCACTTTCCATGTTCCAATAAGCGGGTCAAATGGCATGGCTAAAGCAGAATGAGACAACCCCAAAAACAGTGCTGATGCACACAAAAACTTATGTTTCATAAAGTAAATTACAATAAAAATGAAGAAATAAACGGTCGAGATTATAGCAACTCTATTCTTTTATTTACAGATTATTTCATTAAAATTAAATATTTATATGAATTAACCCCTGAGAAAAATCAACAAAAAAATTGCATATAAAAAAAGCCTCCGAAGAGGCTTTTTTTAATAATGTATCAGAGCTTTATATTAAGCCGCTGAACGTTCTTCAATTGGCACCACTTTACGCAGTTCAGGCCCCGTATAATCCGCACTTGGGCGAATAATACGGTTGTCCGCACGTTGTTCCATCACATGAGCAGCCCAACCCGTGACACGGCTCATCACGAAGATTGGTGTGAAGAGTTTGGTCGCAATATCCATGAAGTGGTATGCCGATGCATGGAAGAAGTCTGCGTTACAGAACAGTTTCTTCTCACGCCACATCACTTCTTCACAACGGACTGAAACTGGGTACAGGACCGTGTCACCGACATCTTTGGCTAAGCGCTCTGACCAAATTTTAATGATGCCATTACGTGGGTCATTGTCTTTGTAGATTGCATGTCCAAAGCCCATGATCTTTTCTTTACGTTCCAATTTGCCCAGCATTTCACGCTCAGCTTCTTCAGGTGACGTCCAGTTTTCAATCATTTCCATCGCTGCTTCATTTGCTCCACCATGTAATGGACCACGTAGTGAACCAATTGCACCGGTAATGCATGAATGCATATCGGATAAGGTTGATGCGCATACACGTGCGGTGAAGGTCGATGCATTGAATTCATGCTCTGCATAGAGGATCAGTGATACGTTCATCACTTGCTCATGCAGTTCATTTGGTTTTTCACCACGAAGTAGGTGTAGGAATTGAGCACCGATTGAATCGTCATCGGTGTTTTCTTCAATGCGTACGCCATCATGGCTAAAGCGGTACCAGTAGCAAATGATTGCTGGAAGGGTTGCAAGAATGCGGTCTGCAACATCTTGCTGTTCTGCAAAAGATTGTTCTGTTTCTAGGTTGCCCAGCATCGATACGCCCGTGCGCATCACATCCATTGGGTGTGAATCTGCTGGGATACGCTCAAGGACTTCTTTAAGTGCTTGTGGCAGTTGGCGCAGTGATTTGAGTTTAGCTTTGTAAGCGGTGAGTTGTTCTGCTGTTGGCAGTTCACCAAAGAAGATTAGGTAAGCGACTTCTTCAAACTGGCAGTTTTCTGCTAAGTCTTGGACGTCATAACCACGGTAGGTTAGACCTGCTCCGCTTTTGCCTACGGTTGATAGTGCTGTCTTTCCTGCGACTTGTCCGCGCAATCCTGCGCCTGTGAGGACTTTTCCTTCAGCCATTTTTAATTCTCCTGTTTAAACAGCTTGTCTAATGTGTTTTCAAAGGTGTGATAATCCAGAAATTCGTAGAGTTCTTTGCGCTGTTGCATTTTGTCGAGAACGTTGACTTGGGTACCGTCATTGCGAATGGCATGCATGACTTCCAGTGCTGCTTTTTGCATGGCACGGGTCGGTGACAGTGGGTACAGCACCATCGAGATGCCTTGTTCTGCCAGTTGTTCTTTGGTGTAGTATGGGGTATCGCCAAATTCGGTGATGTTGGCCAATACAGGGACACCGACTGCATCACAGACGGTTTTGTACATGGTAATGTCAGTCATGGCTTCGGCAAAGATCGCATCAGCACCGGCTTCTACACAGGCACAGGCACGGTCAATTACCGCTTGTAGGCCTTCTTTTTGTAGAGCATCGGTACGTGCCATCACCACAAAGTTTGCATCGGTTTTAGCATCGACAGCCGCTTTTACGCGGTCGACCATTTCTTGTTGGGTGACGATTTCTTTGTTTGGACGGTGGCCACAGCGTTTTTGTGCTACTTGGTCTTCGATGTGCACTGCGGCTGCGCCTGCGGCAATCATTTGTTTCACAGTGCGGGCAATGTTAAATGCCCCACCCCAACCGGTGTCGATATCGACCAGTAATGGGGTGTCTACACGTTCGGTAATACGACGTACATCTTCCAAAACATTATCCAGACTGGTCATGCCTAAGTCAGGCAATCCATAAGAGTAGTTGGCTACACCAGCACCCGAAAGGTAGATGGCCTTGTAGCCCACCTGTTTCGCCATCATTGCTGCATAAGCATTGACTGTACCGATAATTTGTAATGGTTTTTCCACTTCTAGTGCTTGTCTAAATCTTAAGCCTGCAGATTTTTGTTCTGTCATCGTCCTTTCCACGGCATTTACTTTAATTTTCGAGTTTTGAGTATAGCCATAATGACTGAATTGGCTATGACATTTTAGAATGAAAACTCTAAAACTTTAGTCCCATGGTTCACGCTTTTATTGTGTAATTTTCTTCCACGCACTGAGGTTTAGTGGTAAACAGTTAAGCCCCAAAACAACAATGTGTACATATTTTTGCTATGATAGCAACTAGAGATCCACATTTATTAGGCTGTTGTTAGTTATATGCACGACTCAGTTCAACTAGAACCCCTTACACGTGACATACCTCACACAAAACGAGGTCATGAACGCTGTCTTGCATTTTTATTAAGTGCAAACGAGTTGTTTTTGCAACATGGCTACGATGCAGTTTCACTTGATGATATTGTCAATCATGCGGGTGGTTCAAAAGCATCGATTTACAAATATTTTGGAAATAAAGACGGTCTTTTTACAGCCATTTGTGACTACCGTCGTGAGCTGTTTTTTAAAGATATTTGTATACCTTTTGATTTTACTAAGGACAATTTGCGCGTTTATTTAATACAAACCATTTTAAATATTCAAACGCATCTTGTGCTTCCAGAAAATGCCTCTTTTTTAAGACTCATTATGGAACAAGTACAACGTAATCCACAGTTGGCCTTTCATATTCACAAACAAGGGCCTAAACATATTGAAGATGCCGTGGCTTGTGTTTTAACCAAAGCAGATGAAATAGGCATTATTCGATGTGAACACCCGAATTATTCTGCACAGCTTTTTTTTGGCATTGTGCGTGAATTAGAGTGGCGAGTACTCATGAACATCTATGTTGAAGAAAATGAACAAGAAAATCTAGAATATGTTCATTATTGTGTAGATCGTTTCTTAGCAGGTCATCAAAAAGTCTAGTTTTTTTGCAATTTCCTTTGCATATAGTATATTAATCGACTCTCTTTTTTCTTTTCACCAACCAACAACTAATTGTTGTTCTGTACCTATTTCGGTTTTCAGCAATTATTGTGGAGTAACAATGGCTCTACGTCACTTTCTTACCTTACGCGATTTATCTACTTTAGAACTGAACCAAGTTGTGCAACGCGGTATCGAACTAAAGCGTAAACAGCACAACAGCGAAGTATTCCAACCGTTTGTTGGTAAAGTCATGGGTATGATTTTTGAAAAATCGAGCACCCGTACCCGTGTATCGTTCGAAGCAGGCATGAGCCAGTTTGGTGGCAGTGCAATTTTCCTCTCTCCACGAGACACCCAATTGGGTCGTGGTGAACCCATTGAAGATTCAGCACGCGTGATTTCAAGCATGTTGGATATTGTGATGATCCGTACTTTTGGACATGACATTGTTGAACGTTTTGCCTCTTATTCAAAAGTTCCTGTGATTAATGCTTTAACCGATGATCACCACCCTTGCCAACTACTTGCAGATGTTCAAACTTTTGTTGAACACCGTGGGCCCATTGCAGGCAAAACGGTCGCGTGGATTGGTGATGGCAACAACATGTGTAATTCATATATTGAAGCTGCACATATGTGGGGCTTCAAATTAAAAATTGCTGCGCCTAAAGGTTATGAACCCAAAGCAGAATTTTTAAGTGAATTTGCGCATTGTGCAGAACTGGTGAACTCAGCTGAAGATGCTGCCGTAAATGCAAACCTCATCGTGACTGATGTATGGGCAAGCATGGGCCAAGAAGAAGAGCAAAAAATTCGTGAAGCTGCTTTTGCAGACTATCAAGTGAATGAACGTCTTATGGATCTTGCTCATCCTGATTGTTTATTTATGCACTGCTTACCTGCGCATCGCGGCGAAGAAATTTCTGAAAAGATGCTCGACCATAAAAATGCTGTAGTTTGGGATGAAGCTGAAAACCGCTTACATGCTCAAAAAGCACTGGTTGAGTTTTTAATCAATGAAAATACCAAGAAAGATTAATTAATTTTCCAACGAAAAGCACCTAAGGGTGCTTTTTTTATACGGGCAAAGCTATAATCGGAACATAATTTTTATAAGCGACACTTTCCATGCATTTCAAAAAAACTGGCCTGTGCCTTGCTACAATTCTAAGCTCTACTTTTTTTCAGGTTCAAGCCTCAGAGTTTGATGACTACTTACAATCCAAACAAATCATTGATCAAAATTTTAAAATTAAGCAACCAGAAACGTTGAATGAAATATTAACGGTATTAACCGCAGAAGATTCTCGAACCCTCCCAATTGAAATTGATAACAACACCATCATTGAACAATTTAACCTATATGCAGACCGTACCGAGCTTAAGGGTTTGATCATTACCCCTGATTTCGCGCAGTTTGAACAAGATTTAGGCACAAAAGAAGTTCAAAAAGTGATTAAAAAGAATGTTGTGCAAAACTGTAATACTTTCTTCGAGCATCAATATCAACGCCATAACCCCTACATTGTCAAATTACAGCTCAGCTCTGAGAAAAATAGCTACGATTTAGAATTAAAGCAAAAAGATTGTGGCATCAAATAGTACCTTTTTAGCGATTGGTTCCCTACTTTAGCGAACCAATCCTTGCGGTTGTAAGATAATCATGGCCGCACCAATCAACACCACTGCCCCACCCATTATGTCCCAACGGGATAAATAAACTTGATCGACATAACGCAACCATAGCAATGCGGTAAAAATATAAATTCCGCCATAAGCGGCATAAATACGTCCTGATGCAGCCGGATGTAAAGTCAACAACCAGACAAAAGCACCTAGCGCTAAAGCTGTAGGAATCCACAACCAATGACTTCTTCCCTGATTTAAAATCAAATAAGGGAAATAACAACCTAATATTTCCATCACAGCGGTTACCAAAAACAGCACAAATGTACTTAAAACTTTCGTCAATTGAATATCCATGCAACCTACTTTTATTACTTCTAACTGTTAAATACTTCTTCAATAAAAAACCCGTGCGAACACGGGTTTTAAATTATGTAGCGATCTTTAAGCAGGTTCAGCCGTTTGATCTTCAAAAACTTCAAGTTTTAAACCCACCGCTTTACCATTTTCGTTCTTCACAGAGACCGCAACATTACCACCATGTTCTGCAAGCTCACCAAATAGAATCATTTCAGCCAGTGGTTTTTTCAAATGCTCTTGGATGAGTCGTTGCATTGGGCGAGCACCCATTAAACGGTCATAGCCATTTTCAGCCATCCACTCACGCGCACTTTGATCCACTTCTAGAATGACTTTTTTCTCATCCAGTTGCGCTTGGAGTTCAGTTAAGAACTTATCTACTACGTTTTCAATTACTGTCGTTGGTAAAGCTTTAAACTGAATCACGCTGTCTAAACGGTTACGGAACTCAGGAGAAAATGCTTTCTTCATCGCATCTTGGTTATCATTACTGTTGTCTTGATCCATGAAGCCAATACTCACGCGAGAAATACTTTCCGCGCCAATATTTGTGGTCAAGACCAACACCACATTACGGAAGTCTGATTTACGACCATTGTTATCGGTCAATGAACCATGATCCATGATTTGTAGCAATAAGTTAAACACGTCTGGATGCGCTTTTTCAATCTCATCTAGTAATAATACACAGTGCGGATTTTTATGAATCGCATCGGTCAACAGACCACCTTGATCAAAGCCCACATAACCTGGAGGCGCACCGATCAAACGTGAAACCGCATGGCGCTCCATGTACTCCGACATATCGAAACGAACCAGCTCAACACCCAGTAATTTCGCAAGCTGCTTGGTGACTTCTGTTTTACCTACCCCAGTTGGGCCTGCAAAAACGAAACTACCCACAGGTTTATCTGGTGTTTTTAAACCAGCACGCGACAGCTTAATTGCTGAGCCTAAAGCTTCAATGGCTTCATCTTGACCAAAGACCACACGTTTTAAATCACGTTCAAGATGCTCAAGAACGGTCTTGTCATCTTTTGACACAGTTTTGGGTGGAATACGTGCAATTTTCGACACGATATCTTCAATATTTTCCACGGTAATTAAGGTGTCATCTTGTTCGGCTTTCAGACGACGTTGCGCCCCTGCTTCATCAATAACATCAATGGCTTTATCCGGCAAGAAACGATCATTAATGAACTTCGCAGACAGCTCAACCGCAGAAATTAAAGCTTTGTCATCATATTTAACATGATGAAAATCCTCAAACTTGCTCTTCAAACCACGTAGAATATCAATCGTTTCTGAAATAGACGGCTCATTGACATCAATCTTTTGGAAACGGCGTGAAAGTGCATGGTCTTTTTCAAATACCTGACGATACTCTTGAAAAGTGGTCGAGCCAATGCAGCGCAAAGTACCATTTGCCAATGCAGGTTTAATTAAATTCGATGCATCCATAGTGCTGCCCATGCTTGAGCCTGCACCAATAATCATGTGTATTTCATCGATAAATAAAATTGCATCAGGTTTCTTTTTTAAGGCATTTAATAGTTGTTTTAAACGTTTTTCAAAGTCACCCCGGTATTTGGTTCCTGCCACCAAAGCCCCAATGTCCAAACTATACACTTCAGCATTTGCCAATGGTTTCGGTGCTTTACCATTAACAATGAGCCAAGCTAAGCCTTCAGCAATCGATGTTTTACCGACACCAGGATCACCGACCAATAACGGGTTATTTTTACGACGACGGCATAGAATTTGTGCTGCACGCTCAATTTCTTTTTCACGACCAATTAAAGGATCCGTTTTACCCTTTTGTGCCTCAACATTTAAGTTGCTCGTATACAGCTCTAAAGGGCCTACGTTGCTTGAACTAGCAGATTCACCATCGAGATCTTCAATTTCTTCTTCCACTTGCACTTCGTCTTTACGTGTGCCGTGGGCCAAGTATTGTGTCAGAGTTAAACGGTTAATTTGATGGCGTTTTAAGAGGTAGACTGCAAAAGAGTCACGCTCAGAGTACATAGCCACTAAAATATCTGCGCCTTCAACTGTACGATCACCACCACTTGATTGCACATGGAAAATTGCACGTTGTAAAATACGGTCAAAACTTTCAGTTGGATGCGGAGCTTGGTCACTGTTTTCGCCCAGTTTAGGGGTGTGCTGCTCTACATATTCTTCAAGCTCTTTGCGAAGCACAATAATATCTGCACCACAGGCTTTCAATGCATTTACGGCCGAATCATTATCGAGTAAAGCCAATAATAAATGTTCAACGGTTAGGAATTCATGTCTCTTTTGTCGAGCCATACTAACAGCCAAACGTAAGGATACTTCTAATTGACGACTGAGCATGGAACCCCCTTAATCTTTCGGCTCAATCTGACAAAGTAAAGGATGACCTTGAGACCGAGCGTAATTATTGACTTGGTTTGCTTTTGTTTCCGCGATGTCTCTCGGGTAAACGCCTGCAACACCTTTTCCTTCATAATGTACAGTTAGCATTACTTGAGTGGCTTGGTCAAGATTCAAAGCAAAGTATTGTTGTAAAATTTCAATAACAAAGTCCATTGGGGTGTAGTCATCGTTCATTAAAACGACAGCATAGAGTGGCGGACGCTTAAGTTCTGGTGGCGCGGTTTGGACAGCGACATCCCCATTTTCTTCTTCATGCGGTTCATCATTGCTCAAGCGCGGGCTGATATGCCAATCGACATAGCCAGATTCATGAAAAGACTGCTTGATTTCATTTAAACACGTTGAACGCTTAGAGATACCCATAAACTTACAATTCACAATTATTGTGCATTCGCCTCAGCCTGAGGGATTTCAGAGACAAATGCAGATTGACTTTCTACGGCCTCACCACGTGACCAACTAAAGCGTCGTGTCACTGGTGTGCTACCTGTTAAACGGACTTCGATAAACTGTGGCGTAAAGCCTTTAGGCATCGTCCAACGCCCTGTTAAGCGCTCATAGTTTTCAAAGTTAAAGTTTTTGTCTTCAAGAGGCACAACTAAAACCTCTGTACCACGAATGAGTCGGAGTTCAACTGTACCTGAAGCTGCACGTTTAGATGGACTAACTTGAACCAAGTCAAGTTGATATTCAAATGCATTTTCAGGCAACGGTTTAATCGCAATATGCTGCACAGCCAGTGGAATACCACCGCGTTGACGCAAAACCTCACGGTAAATCACAGCAGTGGTTTCAGATTGCGCTTGTTGATCCAAAGCTTTTTGCAATGACAAATACAGCTCATTTGAATTGGTTACAGCAACGTCACGCTCCTGAACAGCAGCATTATAGTTTTTATTTAAAGCATCCAGACTGGTCTTTTGCTTTTGTACCACTTCCACCAGTTGCTCAGCATCTGCATCAAAACCTACCACCGTTAAACCCTGACGATGTCCGACGGTATAGCCCAATACCCCACTTGCAACCATCAATATTGCAGCACCAATTGCCAAGGGCTTATTGGTCTGTAAAAACGGCTTTGCAGGTTCAGGCTGTTGTGACGTCATATTTGTGTCAGTGTTCGGCATCGTCATCTCTTATTTTGATTCAATTCAAAACACACATTTAAATCGAAATCTAAATGTGTGTGAAGTTTTAAAACGTTTTTTATGGTAATAAACCAATTCCGTCTAGGCCTGCAGTTTCAGCAAACCCAAACATTAAGTTCATGTTTTGAACGGCCTGACCTGCTGCCCCTTTAACTAAATTGTCTTGTACAGAAATGACCACTAATTTTTTCGGTTGTGGTTTATACAGCGCAATACGTAGTTGATTTGCACCCCGCACAGAACGTGTCTCTGGTGAACTTCCCGCAGGCATCACATCGACAAAAGCTTCATTGGCATAAAACTGTTCATATAAACTTTGCACATCAGCAGCTTCACCCGCATCGGTTAAGTCCACATAAATCGTGCTCAGCATGCCACGAATCATGGGCACCAAATGCGGAACAAACAAAATGTGGTTAAACACCTCTTTTAAGCCTGAAATATTTTCCAACGCTTCCACAATTTCAGGATGATGACGGTGACCTGCAACGCCATAAGCTTTGAAATTATCTGCATTTTCAGAATAGATCATACCAAGGCTGGCTTTACGACCTGCACCAGACACACCCGATTTTGCATCAATAATAATACTTTCAGGTTTAACCAATGTGTCGTTTTGCTTAAATAACGGCGCTAAACCCAGTTGTACTGTCGTTGGATAACAACCAGGGTTACCAATGACATTGGCTTGTTTAATCTGCTCACGGTTTAATTCTGACAAACCATAAACCGAGTCTTTCAGTAGCTCAGGGCACGCATGTTGCATACCATACCATTTTTCAAACTGTTCTAAGTCTTGTAAACGAAAGTCTGCGGCAAGGTCAATCACTTTAGTATTTGCAGCCACCAGCTCTTCGGCATACTTCATGGCAACGCCATGCGGTGTCGCAAAGAACACCACATCACATTTTTTCAGTTCATCAATATTCAAATCTGAGTATTTAAGTTCGGTATGTCCACGTAGGCTTGGGAACATATCATCTACACGGCGACCGTCTTCTGTACGCGATGTTAATACGCTTACTTGCACATTTGGGTGTCGTAGTAAAAGACGCAACAATTCAACGCCTGTATAACCTGTACCGCCGACAATACCAACTGAAATCACGTGTATTACCTCAAACTTAAACTGTCCATTTCGTAACTGCCTAGTATGACAGGAAGTTTCTGCTTTCTAAACTGTTTTACTTGGAATTTATGCGTTTTTACTGCTATCGACACCTAATGAGACACATCCAATAGGCTCTGTGCAGGCTCAAAACCAATCTGATTTCGCCCCGCATGTTTCGCCTGATATAACAATTGATCGGCAGCATGTATGGCGTATTTTAAGTTGGAATGATGTACTGCAGCCAGTCCAAAACTTGCTGTCACGGCAATATTTTTTGAGGATAATCGTGCATCGGCAATACCTAAACGAATACGATTGACAATATTTTAAGCCAGCATGGGGTCATCAATTTGCAATAAGACAATGAACTCTTCCCCGCCAAAATGCCCCACCAAGTCGTGCGCACGAACATTTTGCCCAATAATTTCACCGACTTGTTGTAAAATTTGATCACCCACCAAATGCCCATAGGTATCATTTATTTTCTTAAAATGGTCAATATCACACATGAGCAAGAAATAAGGTTGTTTAGAGAGCTGATGCAACTTTCGTTTAGCGGTTTCGTTAAAGCCACGTCGATTGAATAAATGTGTTAGCGGATCTCTTAGCCGCTCATCATTGAGTTGATGGATAATATCGCGTACCAAGGTTCCGAGCAGCACTATTGCAAACCACATACTTAAGATAATGCTCGCAGCAAGCATCATCAGCCACCAAACTGAATTTGCCAGCATGTCTGCTTCGATATTTCTTAAAAAGAGAAAAATAATGATTCCGCGAACAAAGGTATACAGCACAATAAACAAGTAAGAAAAATCGACTATTTTATTGAGCAAATCAATCCCTTGATAATGTTTAAACATTGAAAACAAAACCAAAGACTCAACTAATGCAATTGAAATGTTCAGAATCAGCATTCTGATCCACAGTTGATCATCTACATAGGAATAATAACTGAGTGAAAGTAAAGCCATCACGACCAAGGCCAAACACCAATATGGACGTGCATTGGCATTCTTTCTTAAGCCCATGGCATAGGCGCTGGCCCATGCACCAAACAAATACATACTGCCTAAAATGGGTGCCGACAAAGCCAACTGCTTATTCGACATAAAACTTTGTGCCGCCACAGAAAACGAAGGCACAATATATCCAAGCCCGAGCCACAATAAATATGAGGGAGCTCTAAAAGCAAAATGACATATTAAAAGCAAACTTCCCATTAAAATCAGGCAAGCTGGAACGATTAATATAAAATAGTGGATATCTGTAAAATTCACATTTGAGGTCTTTGGACTGAAATTGAGGAATGTTTACCTTAGATCATGAAGTTTAGAGCATTTTTTGAATAACGCTCAATCGGTCAAAAGAAATTATTTTTAAATTTTGCACGTAAAATTAACTTTAAACGCTTGCCCACCAATACGGCAATGCGGTTGTTTTTAAGGTTTTTCGATGCTGTTGAAAAGCGGCATCATATTTAGCAACTTCAGCCCAAAAACGTGCACTATGATCAAAATGTTGCGTATGTGCGAGTTCATGCACACAGACATAACGGGTAATGGCTTCAGGAAACAACACTAAAGCACTGTTAAGCATAATGTCGTGTTTGGCACTACAACTCCCCCAGCGGGTCTTGGGTTGACGAATTGAACATTGTGCAAATTTTAAACCAGTTTCATGACTAATCTGTTGCAAATAAATAGGCAAGTGCTGTTTGGCATATACAATCACAAAAGATTTTAAATAACTTTCAGGCTGACGGTCACTGATCCAAAGCTGGTGATTATCCTGATCCAAAATATACGCATTTTTTTGTGTTTTATAGCTCACCGTTAAAGCATTTTGGCGATTAAATAAGCGCAACTCTATGGGAAGGGTTTGATCTATCTGTAGCAGACTGGCTTGTTGCTTCTGCCACGTTTCAACCATCCACTGTTCAGATTGATTTAAAAAATCCTGAATTTGCCGTTTGCTACAAAATTTAGGCACGGTTAAACGAATTTGAGTCGGTTCAACACGAAGTCGTAACCGGGTCGCACGTGCATGATGGGTGATTTGAATTTCAGGTAGGTCTGCTAAGGTCATTAATATTATTCTTTTATTGAATCATCCTCCCGACCCTCCTTTTGAAAGGAGGGAGAAAAACATAAGATAAAAATGTTTTTGCTTTTAGCCCCTCTTTTTCAAAGAAGAGCTTAGGGAAGATTTAAAATTAAACAGCGGTACGTTCTTCAATACCGCTGTCTGTTGCAACAACTGCCACATCTGCTTTATTGATTGCAAAAATACCATTACACACTACACCTGGAATGTCGTTAATGGTTTTTTCAAGCTCAAGCGCATTTAAGATGTTCAGGTTATAGACGTCTAAAATCACGTTACCGTTATCCGTCACCACGCCTTCACGGTAAGCAGGATCACCACCGAGCGCTACAATTTTACGTGCCACAGCTGAACGAGCCATTGGAATCACTTCAATCGGAAGTGGGAAGTCACGCCCCAATTGATCAACCCACTTAGAATCATCAACGATACAAACAAATTTTCTCGCAATTGAAGCCACAATTTTCTCGCGAGTAAGTGCGGCGCCACCGCCTTTGATCATATGCATATGACGGTCAATTTCGTCTGCACCATCGACATAGGCATCTAAACCGCCGACAGAGTTCATATCAACCACTTCAATGCCTAATCTCTTTAAACGCTCAGCCGTTGCTTCTGAACTTGCCACAGCCGCTTCAAGCTGAAGTTCTGGTAAAAGTTCAATTAAGAAATTAACGGTGCTGCCTGTACCCACCCCTAAAATGCCACCTTTAGGTAAGTGCTTTAAGGCAGCTTTTGCAGCAGCTTGCTTTTTTTCATCTTGGGTAGCATACAGACTCATAATTTGGCTCAACTATTTTTTGACATTTGTTGCTGATTTTACAGCCCAAATGTACAGGGGTTTGTTACAATGATCTTCTATTTTAAACTGTTAAATGGGAAATTAACATGCTGTCTCGTTTGGTTCGACAAATATTACAAGCAACAGTCTACGATGTTGCAATCGAAACTCCACTCGAAGCGGCACCTCGAATTAGTGAGAAACTCAATAACAACATTCGTTTCAAACGCGAAGACTTACAACCCGTCTTTTCATTTAAGCTGCGCGGTGCCTATAACCGCATTAGCCAACTTCCTAGAGCTCAACTTGAACGTGGTGTGATTACTGCATCTGCTGGCAACCATGCCCAAGGTGTAGCACTGTCAGGTAAAAAACTCGGCATTCGTGCCATTATTGTGATGCCGAAAACCACCCCAGATATTAAAGTCCAGGCGGTCAAACGCTTAGGCGGTGAAGTGGTTCTCCACGGCGACTCTTTTGATGTTGCAAACAAATACGCAATTCAACGTGCCGCAGAAGACGGTATGAGCTTTATTCCACCCTATGATGATGAACTGGTCATGGCAGGTCAAGGCACGATTGGCAATGAAATTTTGCGTCAATGGCGCGATGTCGACTACGTTTTCGTCGCTGTGGGTGGTGGCGGTTTGATTGCTGGTGTAGCAGCCTACTTAGGCGATGTTGCACCACATGTCAAAGTCATTCCTGTTGAGTATGACGAATCTGCCTGTTTAAAAGCCGCATTTGAGGCGGGTGAACGTGTGGTGTTGCCTCAAGTCGGTCTATTTGCCGATGGTACGGCTGTCGCGCAAATTGGTGAAAAACCATTTGAAGTGATTCAATTACAAAAGTCGGATAACTCAGGCCCGATCGTTGAACGTGAAGTGGTTTTGGTCAATACCGATGAAATTTGTGCCGCAATTAAAGACACCTATGATGAATGCCGTAGCATTGTTGAACCATCAGGTGCAATGGCCTTGGCAGGGATTAAAAAATATGTTGAAACTCACGAGTTGATTGGGCGAAACATCGTCTCAATTGTATGTGGTGCCAACATGAACTTTGACCGTTTACGTTATATTGCAGAACGTACTGAATTGGGTGAACGTAAAGAAGCTATTTTTGCTGTGACCATTCCAGAGAAAAAAGGTTCATTCCTGAATTTCTGCCGAGCACTACAAGGTCGTAATATCACCGAGTTTAACTACCGTGCGAGCGATGCCAGTGCAGCACAAGTCTTTGTCGGGATTAGCTTAAAAGGCGGCGAAAAAGAGCGTCACGATATTTTTGAAGCGCTGAAAACTCAGTTCGATGTCGATGACTTATCTGATGATGAAGTGGCAAAACTGCATATTCGCTACTTGATTGGTGGTCATGCAGACCTTGAAAATGAGCGCTTGTTCCGTGTTGAGTTCCCTGAACGTCCAGGTGCGCTGTTAATGTTCCTCGAACGCCTTGGCCCTACGCATAACATTACCCTATTCCACTACCGCAACCACGGTGCTGCGGAAGGTCGTGTCCTTGTTGGTTTAGAGGCAAGTGATGCTAAACAAAACCCAGATGGTTTGATTGAAACCTTAGAAAGTATTTCGTATCCATATGAAGAAATTACCAATAACCTAGGTTATCAACGTTTCTTAAAATAAAAGATTCAATACATACATAAAACCGCCCTTCGAGGCGGTTTTATTCTATGAGCTGCATCGGCTCTTCATCACCGAACGTGTGATTATATGTAACAATAATTCTATCGATCAGCTCATCATTATGCGGTACCAACAGCCAATAAGGGTTTTCCCGCTCAATAACCAGCAAACTGAGTTCATATGGCTCGATAAAAATTTTAATGTGGTTAAAAATAACATCAAAACTAAACTCAAAATCATAACCATGCATGTCTGAGGTTTCTTCTTCCTCACTGTCATACATTTGATAAAAAGACGCCATATCATCATTAATTTGGTTTTTCAGCTCGTCTAAGTCAATACCTAACTGTTGGAGTCGATGGCATTCATCAATACCATTTTGTCGAAAATCATCGAGTTCTATTTTTTGAATGTTTGAATAATCGCTATTCAACCAACGTACAAAGTGCTCGAACTCATCTTGTTCTTCTGGAATTGCGGTATCATTCAATTCTGGAAACGCGATCCTGAGGGATTCATACAGTGTCTTCCGCATTTATATACTCCTTTGGATGAGTGATATATTGGTATAAGGCAAAGCGCGGTTGAGCGAAAATAGCGTGTCTGTATAAAGATGACATCTTGTGAAATTTGGCACAACATTCGTTAACAATCGATGTATAAAAAATTTAAAGGAAAGATGACATGGCGCAATTTGCAGTGATTGGTTTAGGAAGCTTTGGAGCCACAGTTGCAACTCAACTCATTGAACTGGGACATGATGTCATTGGTATCGACAGTGAAAAAAAATATGTTGAAAATATTTCTGAGCAGGTGACCCATGCTGTCATTGCCGATGCAACAGATGAACATGTCCTCGATGAATTAAATATTAAAAACTGCGATGCCGTGGTGGTCGCAATTGGTGAAAATATTGAAGCCAGTATTTTGTGTGTACTGCACCTCAAAAATATTGGGGTTGAAAAAATTTGGGTCAAAGCCAAATCGAAGTCGCACCATATGATTTTAAGCCATTTAGGGATTAGTAAAATTATTCACCCTGAAGAGGACATGGGCGTGCGGATTGCGCAGTCTTTATGCTACCCCATGGTCAGCCGCTATATGGCACTTGAAGATAACCACTATATTGTCAAAATTGAAATTGATGAAAAACTACAAGGGACTCGCTTCCGCCAACTGATGGATCAAGCACCTGATGTGAAAACCTTACTCCATAAACGTGGCAAAGACGTTTTGTACAGCATTGACCCCAATTTAATTTTACAAGTGGGTGATATTCTAGTTGTTGAAGGTTTAGTTGAAACATTACGTCGTCTTTCAGCACGGTTCAAATCATGAAAAAAGTCAAAGAATGGCAAACCCCCAAAAACAGCACCATTAATTTAAGCCCGCCCAGCCTGCTGGCTTTGGGTTTTTTGAGCTTTATTATTATTGGGACTCTATTATTAAAGTTACCCATTTCACACTACGGTGAACTCAGTTGGATTAACTCTTTGTTCACCGCCAGCTCAGCAGTCACCATTACGGGACTGTCTGTGGTGAATGTCGGTGAAACTTTTACCGTAACAGGTAAAATCATCATCATGCTACTGATTCAAATTGGTGGCTTAGGCTTTATGACTTTTGCAATTTTAGCCGCACTGAGTCTGTCGACCAAACTCGGTTTAAAGCAACAAATCATGGCGCAAGAGACCATTGGTCAAACCAGCTTATCCAAAGTATCCTTCACCATTAAAGGTGTACTGCTATATTCCTTCTTTTTTGAGGCGATCGGCACGGTTATTTTGACCATTGCATGGTTAGAAGATTACAATTTCAATCAAGCTCTGTTTTATGCGGCTTTTTATAGTGTATCCGCATTTAACAATGGTGGCTTTTCACTGTTTCCCAACAGTCTAATGAACTTCTCGGGTCAGTATCTCATTACCTTTACCATCAGTATGCTATATATCATTGGTGGGACAGGTTTTGTGGTGTTAATGGACATTAAGCGCAGCAAGCGCTGGAAAGGCTTAAGTACCAATAGCAAACTGATTTTATCCACCATTGCCGGTTTGAACCTGATTGCTTTTGTTCTTTTATGGACGATTGAATCGAACAATCCCCTCACTTTAGCGCCAATGAGCTTAGGTGACCAAGCTTTAAATGCATGGTTCCATGCCACCGTGCCTCGTTCATCGGGTTTTAACAGCCTCGATTTGGCACAAATGAAAGATGCCTCGACCCTCGTGACCATGTTACTAATGTTCATTGGGGGCGGCTCGATGAGTACCGCAGGCGGGATTAAAGTAGGTACTTTTATTATTGTTTTACTCAGCGTGATTAGCTTCCTTCGACGTGAAGATGAAATTCGCGTGTTCAATCACTCCGTTTCTCAGAAAACCTCTTTCAAGGCGATGGCTGTTGTCTCTATTACCGCGGCACTTATTTTCTTAGGCATCTTTAGTTTATCTTTAATCGAACCTAATCATCAGTTTATGGATTTGTTATTTGAAGCCATTTCCGCTGCTTGTACTGTCGGTTTGTCACGTGGCATCACCGGTGAACTTCAACCTGCAAGTTTATTTATTCTGATGCTCTTGATGTTTGCAGGTCGTTTAGGTCCTTTAACGCTAGCCTACCTAATTGCGACACCGAAAAAGAGCCGCCTAAAACACCCAACTGCCGATATTCAAATTGGTTAAAACACCTAACACTTAAACATAAAAAACCACGTATCAAACGTGGTTTTTTTATGTTTCTAAATTAGTACCAATTCATTAAGGAAACACCCAAGCCCACATAAGTCGCTCGGTGGTTATAATCAATTAAGCTTTCGCCATAACCATCAAATAACTGCAAATGGCCACGCAACTTCCCTGAAATAGGGAAAGCCCAGTCAAACTGTGCAGCACCACGTGAATCATCACCACCTTTTAAACTATGGCGAAGCATGAGTGAAAAATCATGTTCATTCCAACGGTAGAATGCAGTTAAGTCACCCCGTCCGACATAATCCTTAATATCAGGGTTATTATCATCACCTGCATCTTCGTCTAGACGGTACCAAGGGCGCAGCATGAGCGCAAAGTTGTCTCTTTCAAAACCCACATTCAACATGACACGGTTCCAACTACGTGACAGCGGATCGGAACGACCATTAGACTGGTGGTTGAAAGTTAATCCCAGTAAGCGACCATTTAAACCCAACAGTTCATAATTGGTACGGAAAACCAAACTGGCTTCAGGCTCATAGTTGGTTTCACGGAACGGACGTGATTCTTCACCGTTATACACCTGCCAACGAGAAGACTGGGTATAACCCAACCAAACATCGCCATTGTCTCCAAATAAGTTCTCGACTGCTTTGGTTTTTAAAGACAGTTGAAATTTCGCTTCCATCGACTTCAGGTTTTGCTCTCGATCGGCATTTACAGTATTGTTTTCATTTGGGCTCGATGGACGTTCATTTTTATCTGTCGTCCAAAAACCAGGCATTAAGTACACAGGTTGATAAGCACGAATATTCCAAGTCCCTAATTTACTTTCGGGTGAAAGCTCCCAACGGCTATCCATTAAAGATAAATTCGGGGATATTTTAGGACCTTCAGAAGCGAAAACAGAGCTCACACCTTGTGCAATCTTCCCTGTGATATTTTCAGGTTCTGGCGCAATTTCCATGGCTGCACGTTGCTCAGAAACAATGCGCGGCTTTACTGCTTCAGGAATTTTGAATAATGCATCATAACAAGCCAAACGGTCTGCATTAGATGCTAATGCAACACATGCCTCGGCTGTTGCAGGAGTTGCAGGTACTTCGGAAATTTGTGCATGTGTTTTAGCGACACCCAAAGTACTGAGCACAGTCATGCTCAGTACTAAAGTTGAACGCTCAAATGATTTGAACGCCATATGACCCTCTTATTGTTTTACTGAACTTGTTGAATACTAAAACCTAACTCAATTAAAGTATCACGCTTCGCCATAGGTGCAACCACGGCTTTCGTTGGTTTTTGTTCAAGCAAGTATTGTACCGCCACACGTTGCAAGTCCTCTAAACTCACAGCCAAAAGACGGCTACGTAACTGCTTACGGAAGGCTGGTGTACGTGCATGTAAAAGTGCATAACATGCCGTAATCGCTTCACCCGCTGGTGAACCTGGTTTGTCCATACCCGCAATCAAACCTAAAATTGCTTCTTCAAGCTGATGAGGCTTTTGCTCAGTATTGAGCAACCATTGCACACTGGCTTCAAAGTCATTGAAGGTTTCAGCCAAACGCGGGTCACGATAGCTATAGAAGCGGAATGAACATGCATTGCCGTCATAGCTTGCGCCACCACCATAAGCCCCACCTTTTTCACGAATCGCACTGTGTAAGAAACCATTACGCAAGTACGCTGCCAGTACCATTAGCGGTGCAGCATCTGGATGTGACACCTCAACGGCTTGATAAGCCGATGAACAGAATTGAACATTGGCTTGAATTAACCACGCCTCATCTGCATCGGTATCGATCTGCTCAGCCGTTTTCAAACTCACAGTTTGCTCAGGAATGGCTAACTTGTCCCACACATTTTGAACTTCTTCAACCAAACGGTCTGACTGATGTTCTTCACAAACCAGTAAGAACTGTTTTGGTGCTTGTAAAAGTTTCAAATGAATCGCTTTTAATTCATTGATCAAATCATCATAAGCTGCTGCATCTTTTTCAATACGGCTGACTAAATCGCCTAACCAGTTTAATGCACCCAAGCCTGTGTTGTGATAATCACGTTTTGCCAAAGCACTGTGGTTACGTCCTGCAATTTGCATGGCATAACTGTGTCCTGAACCTGACAGACGAGATGCCCAACGCGTTTTACGTTGTTGCAATAACTCAACAATTCGATCTTTTTCGTCAAAACGCAGTTGTTCAAATGCCAGTTTCAACAAAGCGATACTGTCAAAATTACTCACCAACGATTTTGTGGTCAGCGTTAACCATGCACTGATTTGATTTTTGTCATTTACTTGAGAACGTAAAGAGGCACCCATACCTAAACCACCACTCACCGCAGTTTGCAGTTGTTGTAGTTCTAGATAGTCATATTGACCTGCACCAACTTCACCCATCAAAATGGACAGCAAGTTAAAGTAAGGCGACTGCACTACATCTTGCGGAATTTGGATCAGCACTTGATTGTAGTAAATGCCGTTCGTACCTGCATGATAAAGATTTAACGGATAATCGATACGATTTGAGATAATCTCACGCAACTGCCCTTGTACGATTTGCAGTTCAGCAGGCACATCTTCCAAACCCACTTTTGGCAGAAGGTTAAGGTCATCTGGGGTATCTTGACGGACTTTGAGTGCTTCAGTTTGTGCTTCAATTTCTGCTTTTTCAGCGTCTGTTAGCTGCGCACCAATTTCGGCTAAACGTGCTTTTTCTGCCGCCGCTTCCACCGCTGATTTATTGGCATCAGGCACCAAAGTCATTTGTACACGGTGCGGGTTATCAATCAAATAGGTTTTGATTAAGTTTGACAACCACATTGGATCTTTCAGTTCTTCTTTTACCGCAGCAATGGCTGAGTCCACATCCCATACAGTGACTGGGTCGCTGTGGTGAATCGCACTGCCCAAACCATTTAAAATCAGGCTTAGACCATAAGGCATGCCGTCGCCATTGATTTCACGTTGGTGCAATTCAATTTGATGTAAAATCGCATCGACCATGTTTTGATCGACAGGTTTTGCAGCAACGTCTTCCAAAACTTTAAACACACCTGCTTTAAACTCAGCTGCATGTTCTGGGTTTGAACCCTGTACGCCACAGTAGAAGGTCATTTCATAATTTGAATCATCTACTCCCATAATCGGGCCAGTAGACTGTGCATAACCACAGGTCTCAAGGTAATGACGTAACGGAGAAGCCGAATCTTCTAACAATACACCTTCGACAAGGCGCATACCTAAGCGTAGTTTGATCTCACTGGCTTTAGGCAATAACCACGAAATGATGTGATAAGTTTTGTCTTTTAAATCTTCTGCATCTACCGCATAGGTTTCAGTCACTTCTAGCGGCGCAGTCAAACGGCGCTCTTCTTTAGAAAAGAGCGTTTCACCTTTTGAAAACTTGGCCAAGGCTAAAGTTTCAAACTGCTCTTGTAGATTGTAAGCAGGCTCATTACCAAAGGTCATGAAAACTGCGTTACTTGGGTGATAATGCGACTTGTAGAAATCCACCAACTCAGGATAAGTCAAGTCTGGAATATCTTTAGGGTCGCCACCTGAGTTGTAGTGATAAGTGGTTTCAGGGAATAAGTGGTGCGCTAACTGATGATACAACTGGTCTGAAGGCGAACTCATAGCCCCTTTCATTTCGTTGAAAACCACACCTTTATAAACAGGCTCACCGTTTTCAAGCTCAATGCGGATCCCTTCTTGGGCAAAATCCAACGGATTCAAATTGGCTGCAAAAGCCGCATCTAAATACACTTCGAGTAAATTTTGGAAATCTTTTTTATTCTGAGTCGCAAATGGATACGCTGTCCAGTCCGCCGCAGTAAAGGCGTTCATAAAAGTATTCAGTGAGCGACGAATCATTAAAAAGAACGGATCACGAACAGGGAATTTTTCCGAACCACACAGTGCTGTGTGTTCTAAAATATGCGCTTCGCCTTTTGAATCCATAGGTTGGGTGCGAAATGCAACCAAGAATACATTTTCATCATGATTGGTGGCCAAGTGATAATGCACTGCCCCGGTGACTTTATGTTTATATTCAGACACTAAAATGTCTAAAGCTTCAACATGGTGTTGACGTACCAACTGAAACGCAGGATGTACAGTTTGAGAAATGGTTTCAGTGACATCTACAGTCATGTGATCTCCTAACAATAATTAATACACTGCCTGCATTATAGCTGTAGTTGTCAAAAGATTTCACGCTGAAAACCCGAGTAATTTGCTGGAAATTTGAAAAGCATATCACTGCTTTCCAAATTTCAGTCTTTTTGAGGGAAGCGTTCTCAAAAGTAAAACTAGATGAGATATTTAAAATAATTATAGTTCGGGTGATTTTCCACAAAAACATAGTTTTGCTTCTGATAGAAACTGGCTGCGGACAAATCCGCGGTATTTAAACACAGCGCAGAAAAGTTCGGACGTGCACATTTTTCTAAATGTGCCAACAACTGACGACCCACACCGCTCTTACGGTATTTAGGATGTACATAAAAACGGCGTACGCGCCCAATCCGCGCCTCGATTTCATTTTCACCCCATTGTTGATTTAAACCGCCACAGGCAATTAATTGGTCTTGATCATAGGCCAATAACAACACTTCACCCTTTTGATCAAAACGATTTTTTCCGCTTTGATATTCTTCGATCAAGCGCGTCAACGGTTCATATCCTTCTTTTGCTGCGAGTTGTGCCAAAGCTTGTATTTGAGGAGGTAATTGTTCTGCCGCTTGAATTAAAATTTCCATCTAAACTTCCTTGAATATGAGCAAAGCCATTTCACTACATTTGCCACGTAAATAAAATGAATTTTCCTCAACAAACTACAGCAATCTTGAGCATTGGTGTAAAATGTCGCTTTATTTTCAATACGTGACGAAAAAAGACATGGCAACTGTTGATCTTTTTGCAATTGGTAATGCACTAATCGACCAAGAATTTAAAGTCTCTGACGACTTCCTTATTCAACAACATTTGCAAAAAGGCACTATGCAGTTAACTGATGGTGAAACACAAGCAGATCTTTACAAAAAATTAAAAGAAACACAAAGCTATAAAGGTCAGGCTTCAGGTGGTTCAGCAGCCAACACCACCGTTGCTTTTAGTGCCTTGGGTGGTTCAGCATTTTATGCATGCCGCGTGGGTAATGATGAACTAGGGCAAACTTACCTCAATGGTTTACACGAAGCAGGCATTAAAAACACTGAAAAATCAATCAGTGAAGGCGTAACAGGCACGTGTATGGTTTTAGTCAGTGAAGACTCTGAACGCACTATGCATACCTATTTGGGGATCACGGCCGAGTTAACTGAACAACAGATTGACTTTGAACCCTTAAAAACAGCGAAATGGCTCTATATCGAAGGTTATCTTTCAACCAGCGATAGCGCACGTGTAGCTGTCAAGCAGGCTCGTGAAATTGCCAAAGCTCATGGTGTTAAAATTGCATTAACCCTATCTGACCCTGCGATGGTGCAATACGCGCGTCATGGTCTAGATGAAATGATTGCGGATGGTGTGGACTTATTGTTCTGTAATCAGCAAGAAGCCATGATGTACACCGAAACTGAAACAGTTGAGGCGGCTTTAGCAAAACTCAAAACACTGAGCCAGCATGTGGTGATTACGCTTTCGGCGGAAGGTGCACTTATTTCAAATGCACAGGAAACATTTAATGTCGTGGGTCGTAAAGTACACGCTATCGATGCCAATGGTGCAGGTGATGCCTTTGCTGGTGCCTTCCTTTATGCAGTGAATGCGGGCTTAGGCTTACATACAGCTGCGCAACTTGCAATTTTGATTTCAAGTGAAGTGGTGTCACAGTTTGGCCCTCGTTTGGCTGTGGCAAATTACGCTGAATTGTTCCAACAACTGCAAAAGGAATGTGCATGATGCAAAAAATTTGCATGACGGAAGACATCCCAGAACGCGAAGCGCGCTCTTTTGAAACACCTAAAGGGGATACGATTTTTATCACCCAACGTGACGGTGCCTTCTTTGCTTACCAAAACATTTGCCCGCATTTGCAAGTTGAACTTGAATTTTTGGAAAACCAGTTCTTAGACCGCGACCAAGAATTTATTGAATGTTCGACCCATGGTGCGTTGTTTATGGTGGAAACAGGTGAATGCATTTCTGGCCCCTGCCAAGGCGAAGCACTTGAAAAAGTAGCGATTACCGTGCATTCTGACGGTGGGATTTATCTCACAGAAGAATAATGAAATTGGACGTTCACCATGTATGAGTTGCTACATCACCCTGATTTGATGCTCTTTCATTTCAGCTTATTGACTTTAGTCATACTCAGCATGGTGGAAACCTTAGGCTACTTTTTTAAATCTCGCCCAAGTCATTTCCTTAAAAGGCTCTCGCCACAAAAACTGACTGAATCTCCGCTGCTGGACGTTAAGTTTTCTAAAGTACTGATTGTAGTTTTTCTCTTACTTAATTTTAGTGTTGCAGGTTATTTCCTTCAGTTCTGCATCTACGCCAAAGAACAGGCCTTTACTTCGGCTTACTACCTGATTTTGCCTGCGCTGATTATTGCAATTTTCTTTACCGTTTTTATGATCCACTGTTTGGATCAAGTTATTAAACCCAGACCAGATAAAAAACAAACCAACTTACTGGGTCGTCTGGCGACTATCTCCAGCGGGAATGCACGTCCTGGTTTTTCGGCTCAAGCTCGCGTTCGCGATGAATATGGTCAACTCCACTATGTGCAAGTTGAACCTGAGTTTGGTGAACTTGAATTTCAGTCACAAATTATTCTCATTCGTCTAAAAAAGTCGCATTATATAGCAAAGAAAATTTCAAAATCTAATCAACTTTTTAGTGGTGAAAGTACGCGCTAAACAAACACCAAATCCAATCCTATTTCAACGCTGCACGTCTATATAAGCATGTCTATCCTTTGCCATACCTACTTACTGCGTCAGTCTCCAACAAACGCCTCACAACGCGCTGTTTAAATCAAAGCCTTGCATCATCTTCTTGCTCAATCTTTTCAAAGCAATCTTTCATTTACAATCCAGCTTTCTGGATTCTAAGAAAATTTACCCAGAATAAGCTCAGGATGAGAATTTTACTCCCCGCCTCTGCCTTCAAGCTTAGATGACACAATAAAAGACTTTTTAAATATTAATTCGATTTTTAATTCCTAATTTCCTTGTGGTATATGCAACAGATCAAATCATCCATGATTCATATCCGTTAAAATCCATCATTTAAAAGCCCTATCACTTTTATATTCTTAAGATGAATTATCAATAAAATAACGATGAACGTTAAATATAAGCGTTTTAGTCGGATTTAAAATAAATATATACAAGTATTTTAGTCAGGTATTTAAATATAAACATAAGTAATTTGGTCAACTTTAAAATACAAAAATATTAGTTTATTTTTCATCACACCATTATTTTAAGTATATGTATTTAAACAACTTAATAATATATTTTTTATTTAAGTTTAAAGACTATTTATCTTTTGTATGTTTTTGTTTAATAATATAAAGCAAGTTAAAAAATAGGCTTTGTGAAATGAGCTTAGTCCCCAAAAATCTCAATCAAAAAGTCACCAGAGAGATTGTGGCCATTTTAATCATTAAGGTGATTATTTTAATGGTCATTAAGAACATCTGGTTTGACGCCCCAACGATTCCTAAAAATTTTGACAATCAAGTTGCTGAGCGTATTGCAGGCAATCCATCCCCAATCAAGGAGACACGTTGATGATATCTGAAAGCGTGGTCGATCTTTCGCGGTTCCAGTTCGCTATGACCGCGATGTATCACTTTATTTTTGTTCCACTTACACTGGGACTTGCCTTTATTCTTGCCATTATGGAAACCACCTATGTGATTTCAGGTAAAGAAATTTATAAAGACATGACCAAGTTTTGGGGGAAACTCTTCGGTATTAACTTCGCTTTAGGGGTCACTACTGGCTTAACCATGGAGTTCCAGTTCGGCACGAACTGGGCATATTACTCACACTATGTGGGGGATATTTTCGGTGCTCCATTAGCCATTGAAGGATTAATGGCATTCTTCTTGGAATCGACATTCATCGGTCTTTTCTTCTTTGGATGGGATCGCTTATCCAAAGTGCAGCACTTATGTGTGACATGGCTGGTTGCACTCGGTTCTAATATGTCTGCCTTATGGATTTTGGTTGCAAATGGTTGGATGCAAAACCCTGTCGGTTCTGCATTTAACTATGAAACCATGCGCATGGAACTGGTAGATTTTGGTGCTCTCATTTTTAACCCAGTTGCACAGGTAAAATTTGTACATACTGTATCTGCGGGTTATGTGACAGGCGCTATTTTCGTCCTTGCTATTTCAAGCTACTACTTACTGAAAAAACGCGATATTCCGTTTGCGCGTCGTTCATTTGCCATTGCCGCAATTTTTGGTTTAGCTTCAACACTTTCAGTGATTTTACTGGGAGATGAGTCAGGTTATGAACTGGGTGATGTTCAGAAAACTAAACTCGCGGCCATTGAAGCAGAATGGGATACTCACCCTGCACCTGCACCCTTTACTTTGTTTGGTATTCCAAATAAAGAAACCATGACTACAGATTATGCAGTGAAAATTCCATATGTGATGGGTCTTATTGCAACACGTTCTTTAGACAAAGAAGTGACAGGCATTAAAGATTTGATCGTACAACACGAAGATCGTATTCGTAACGGTATGGTGGCTTACTCACAACTGGAAAAACTACGCGCGGGTGATACTTCTCCAGAGCTAAAAGCTGCCTTTGCTGAAACTCAAAAAGACTTGGGCTATGGCTTACTTTTGAAGAAATACACACCAAATGTAGTTGATGCATCTGAAGATCAAATTAAATCTGCTGCAAAAGACACGATTCCGCACGTACCAAGTTTATTCTGGGCATTCCGTGCCATGGTTGTATCTGGTTTCCTTATGCTGTTGTTATTTGCTCTAGCAACCTTTGCTGTGGCAAAACGCAATGCAGAAAACAAACCATGGTTACTGAAGTTCGCCCTATTCGCTCTACCTCTGCCATGGATTGCTGCACAAACAGGTTGGTATGTTGCTGAAGTAGGTCGTCAACCGTGGACGATTGGTGAAGTTCTACCTACACACTTGTCAGCATCAAGCTTAAGCACAGGTGATGTATGGGGTTCTATCGCTGCCTTAGCTGCGTTCTATACCGTTCTTTTGATTATTGAAATGTATTTAATGATCAAATTCTCACGTCTTGGTCCAAGTTCGCTTCACACTGGTAAATACCATTTTGAAAAACTTGAAGCAGCTCGTAATGAGGAGACTCAAGCATGATCGAATATGAATTACTCAAAATCATTTGGTGGGTTTTAGTCGGCGTCTTGCTGATTGGCTTTGCCCTCACCGATGGCTTCGATATGGGCTCTATGGCGATCATGCCATTTGTGGGCAAAACAGATGAAGAACGCCGTGCGGCCATCAATACCATTGCTCCGCACTGGGACGGTAACCAAGTTTGGTTCATTACTGCTGGCGGTGCATTGTTTGCCGCATGGCCAATGGTTTATGCAACAGCATTCTCAGGCATGTATTGGGCGCTACTGTTGGTACTGTTTGCCCTATTCTTACGACCTGTAGGTTTTGACTACCGCTCTAAACTGCAAAATACCAAATGGCGTACGTCATGGGACTGGGGTTTAGCAGTCGGTGGTGCTGTGCCTGCACTGGTCTTCGGTGTGGCTTTTGGGAACATGTTCTTAGGCGTGCCATTTAGTTTAGATGATACCGTCCGCTCAACTTATACAGGGAGCTTCTTCGCCCTGCTTAACCCATTTGCTTTAGTCTGCGGTCTAGTTAGTTTATCAATGCTGTGTGCACACGGCGGTGCATGGCTCATGCTTCGTACCGATGGTGACTTACGTAGACGCTCAGCACAAGCAACGAAACTTATGGGCATTGTTTATCTCATCTGTTTCTTAGGTGCTGGTGCTTGGTTGTACTTTGGTGGAATCGAAGGTTATACCTTAGTCACTCCATTTGACACCAACGGTGTTGCTAACCCATTGGCAAAAGAAGTGTTGACCAATGCCAACCATGGCTGGATGAACAACTACTCGACTTACCCAATTACTATGATTGCGCCTATCGCAGGTATCTTAGGTGGTTTAATTGTGGTGCTTGCAGCAAGCAAAAACAAAGCAGGCTTTAGCTTCTTGGGTTCAAGTCTAGCAGTCGTGGGGGCAATTTTAACTGCTGGTTTTGCGCTGTTCCCATTCTTAATGCCGTCAAGTATTCAACCTGTTGCAAGCTTGACCATGTGGGATGCAGTTTCAAGTAAAACGACGTTAACTGTAATGACCGTTGCGGCATGTATCTTTGTCCCACTCATTTTGTGCTATACCACTTGGTGTTACTACAAAATGTGGGGTGTTATTACCAACACACACATTAAAGAGAATTCACACAGCCTTTACTAAGGCTGTGTCTAAGGAGATGAAATTATGTGGTATTTTGCATGGATTCTCGGCATTTTGATGGCTTGCTTTGCAGGTGTACTCAGTGCTTTGTATATCGAACATCATCAAGACCTTGATGAGGAATAAACCATGACAGACGTTGCTATGGAAAACCAAACTGTAGATAAAAAGCCGAACAAATTTGCGATGCTAATTTCCTGCCTATTGGCCTTTCCACTTGCAGCGGTGTTGTTAGTGCATCCTGCTGCTATGTTGGATGACAATGGTCACTATAGCCACAGTGCGCTGATGTATATCATGATTGGTATCTCAGGCGGCTTTATCCACGGCGTTGGCTTCGTGCCACGCCACTGGATTTGGAAATGGCTGTTTAGCCCGTTTCTATCGTGGCCACTGATGATCTGGGGTTATTACACTTGGTTCTTCAGTTAAATAAAAAAGCCCTCATTGAATGAGGGCTTTTTTATGGTCCGCTATTCGTGAATTCTACATTTCAGCCATGACACCAATAATGCCATTAATAATCATATCTACCGCAATAGTCCCAATCAGTAAGGCAGACAGTCGCCCGACAATATCAACATAACGGTCAATATATTTGGCATGCTTATAGCGTAAATGATCATGTGCAAATTTCATTAAAATCATCAAGCCACAGGTCAACGCCAAAGTCAGGAAAATAATCATAGCTGCGCCGCTGATTGGCAATGCCATACCTGTCACCACAGCGGCACTGATGGTTCCTGGACCAATCATAAAAGGCATCGCAATGGTTCCTGCCAAATGCTCAGGCGCACCACGCATTTCACCAATGGTATCTGCCCCCTGAAACACGTAACGATAACCAATCACCAAGAAGATCAGGCCACCAAATATTTGGAAGGCTTCAAAGCGTACATTTAAATATTTACTAAAAATCGCTTCTCCACCCCATGCAAACAGCATAAATACTATAAAGGCAATGAGACAGCCCTGAATCAAGGCCTTATTAAACACTTTAGCTTCGGAGTTCCGAATCATGCCAATCATGTAAATACTCATTAAAAACGGATTCAGCAATGAGAAAAACAAAGCAAAAGCATGTAAATATGAGGTCAACATGGTTCCTCCTAATTATCCTTGAGGGTCTGGAAATAAGGGACGATTCCCTGGACTGATTCGATTGATATGTAAGAAGGTCATGTGACGCTCATAACGATCCAGCACATCATTAATCACTTGCTCTTTGGTATAACCAACAAGGTCGTTGCCTTGAGAACCTTCATACAAATAAGTTTCAAGACGGTAGTAGAAGCGTTTACCTAGTTTGCCACGCTCACTAAAGGTCGGCGCGATATAACGTACTGGCCAAATTTGATAGACAAAGTTTTGTTCTTCTTCCAAATGTATCATCAAATCTAAATGATACAGATTAGGATCTTCTTCTAGCGCACTTTCTTGAACACTGATGTCGATACCTCGTTTTTGCATTTCCTCTGCAACCGCCATCACAGCCGGTCGGCAGATGTCATCGAGCATACGCCGAGTATCAGTTGTTCCTGGATGATGCATGACTCGGGACAAACGTTTTTTCCAGTTGAGGATGTCGACATTGCCCACCACGGGTGCGGCATTTAAACTGCTACTGGCTTGTCGGTAGTCTTCTAACCGCAGTGATTTATACAATCCTGCCATCACCAAGAACATCACAAAACTAAACGGCAACCCCATAATGATTGTGGCGTTTTGTAGTGCCGTTACTCCGTTAGCCATCAACATTGCAAGGGTTAATAAACCAATGGCTATAGCCCAAAACACGCTCAACCATCGCGGTGCATCATGGTCGACATTGGTAAATTGAGTGGTGAAATTTCCCAATACCAGCGCACCAGAGTCCGCCGAGGTCACATAAAATAGTAAACCAGTAATTGTGGCTACACCTGCAATAAATGGAAACCATGGATACTGAGCCAGCAAGTCATAAAAACCATGTGCAGGGTTGGCAATGACACTTTGTGCAAGGGCTAAGTTACCATCAAAAATCACACTATGTAGTGCACTATTTCCAAATATTGATAACCACGTGAGTGTGAAAAATAAAGGAATAATGAGAGTTCCGCTAACAAACTCACGGATGGTTCGGCCACGCGAGATACGTGCTAAAAACAAACCTACAAATGGTGACCAAGCCACCCACCATGCCCAAAAGAACAATGTCCAACTGTTCATCCATTCTTTGGGTTGTTGAAAGGCAAAACTTTCCAAAGTCATACTTGGAAAACGGTTAATGTAGTCTCCAATATTTTGCACAAAAGCATTCAATAGAAATTCGGTATTGCCTAAAAACAAAATAAATAGCATCAAACCAACAGAGACATAAATATTGATCTCGGAGAGAACACGCAGTCCCTTATTCACCCCTGAAGTCACTGAAATAATGGTCATTGCCACCGCAACCACAATTAATGCGGTTTGCATCCAGAGGTTTTCAGGTAAATCGAACAACACATGTAAGCCATAGTTCAGCTGTACTACTCCAATCCCGCAGGTCGTCGCAATACCAAAAATAGTCCCGATGACCGCAGCAGTATCAACACTATGACCGATCGGCCCATGAATCTTATTGCCAAAGATCGGATATAAAGCAGAGCGAATAGTCAGTGGTAAGTTATAGCGATAACTAAAATAGCCCAATGCCATGCCAATCAAGGCATACATACACCATCCCGTTAGACCATAGTGAAACAGGGTCCACACCATGCCTTGACGTGCCGCTTCTAGGGTCTGCCCTTCACCCACAGGTGGATGCATATAGTGAGATAAAGGTTCCGCCACCGAGAAAAACATCAAATCGATGCCGATCCCAGCTGAGAACAGCATTGCAGACCAACTTAAAAGGCTAAATTCTGGCTTGGAATGTTTGGGACCTAATTTGATATTGCCATAGCGAGAACAGGCAATGAAAATCACAAAGACCATATACAAGGTCGCTGCGAGTAAGTAATACCAACTAAAAGTTGAACTCACCCACGCCAAGACTGTATTTAAGGTTCGGTTAGCAAAGTCATTAAACAAAATGGTGGTAACAGAAAAAATTAAAATAATGAGAGCTGAAATATAAAAGACCACACCATTTAAACGGTCTTTAGGCGCTAATGTTTGATCATCAACTGCTCTTGGATTATCTGTTGCCATACAATCCTCAAGAAAGTAAATAAAAAAAAGACAAAAGCCAATTTTTAAACTTCTCGTGGTCGAGAGCTTAAAAATCGACTAACGAAAACGACAGTATTTTTATCAGAAATAAAAACGCTATCTTCTTTAAACCCGAAGGTCTAAATCATTTATGCGGTGCATTTGCTACACAGGCTTAAAATGTGAGCCACCCTTGTTCATCGATATTTTGATAGAAATCTTACACATGTCTCCCTTCAACATGACTATAAAAGTTTTCTCAACTCGAAAAAAGTATAAAACCGTAAGCCCATAGCTCATCAGCTCACTTTTCTGAGTGATGTTCTGAGATTAAACCCTTATGACACATCCTTTTGATAAATAAAAAGTTATGTCGGATACTCAAAGCAATTTAGCAGTATTTTGCTTTGAATTTAACCATAAGTGTACTTTTTATTGATTGAACGTTCAATCAATAAAAAGTATCATAAAAAAATGCTATGATGCTTTCCATGTAAGTTATTGAATCTAACGCCTTTAAATTTAAGGCAAATTGTTCTGGATTGTCATGAATAAACGTAGAGTAAAACCTGAGCATGAGCGCCGTGAAGAAATCATTAATGCTGCCTATGCAGTCATTTATGAAGTGGGCTTATCCAACACCACCATTGCTCAAATTGCGAAAAAAGCACAGCTTTCTACGGGCATTGTGAGTCATTATTTTGGTGATAAACAAGGCCTCATTCACAGTTGCATGCGCCAAATGCTGAATGTCTTAGCCGAGACCACGGCAAGCTATAAGGAAAAGGTGGCGCACCCCAGTCCAGAACATTTGCTCAAAGCCATTATTGATGCAAACTTTGACATCAGTCAGGTTAACAACACGGCTATGCGGGTTTGGCTGGATTTTTGGTCTGCCAGTATGCACCTACCCGACTTAGGTCGACTGCAACGAATCAATGACCAACGGCTTTATTCAAATTTGAAGTTTCATTTCTTGCAGCTCATGCCAAAGGCCCAAGCAAGCCAAGCCGCTAAAGGGCTAGCAGCACTGATTGATGGCTTATGGTTACGTGGAAGTTTAAGTGGTCATCAAGCATTTGATCGTGATTTGGCACGTTCTATTGCATACGACTATGTCGATATGCAACTTCGCTTAATTCAACAGATACGGCAGGAACAACAAAATGAATGATTTACAGCTTCACTCGCTTTATATTCACGGACAATATTTCAATGCCACCAGTGGTCAAACCTTTGACAGTATTAATCCTGCCACAGGTCAAGTCATTGCCACCATTCAACAAGCATCCAAAGCTGATGTCGATTCAGCCGTGCAAAGTGCTGTACAAGGGCAGCGTAAATGGGCTGCCAAAACAGCGGTCGAACGTGCCCGTATTTTACGTCGTGCAGTCGATATTTTACGCACTCGTAATGACGAGTTAGCTCGCCTTGAAACACTCGATACAGGGAAAGCCTTCAGTGAAACCTCTACCGTCGATATTGTCACTGGTGCAGACGTTTTAGAGTACTACGCAGGACTTGCAACGGCCATTCAAGGTGAACAAGTGCCGCTACGTGAAAGTAGTTTTTTCTACACGCGCCGTGAACCTTTAGGTGTGGTGGCAGGCATTGGTGCTTGGAATTATCCCATCCAAATAGCACTTTGGAAATCAGCTCCGGCCCTCGCTGCTGGGAATGCCATGATTTTTAAACCCAGCGAAGTGACCCCTCTTACCGCCTTAAAGTTGGCAGAGATCTATACTGAAGCAGGCGTACCTGCTGGGGTTTTCAACGTGGTACAAGGTTTTGGTGCTGAAGTGGGTCAATGGTTGACTGAACACCCAGATATTCAAAAAATTTCATTCACAGGTGGTGTGGCAACGGGTAAAAAGGTCATGGCCAGTGCTGCGGCTTCTAGTCTCAAAGAAGTTACCATGGAGCTCGGTGGCAAATCACCTCTGATTATTTGTGCCGATGCCAACCTTGATCGCGCAGCCGATATCGCAGTAATGGCGAACTTCTTTAGCTCAGGTCAAGTATGTACCAATGGCACCCGTGTGTTTGTACCGCAAACCCTCAAGACTGCATTTGAACAAGCAGTGATTAAGCGTGTAAAACGTATCCGTATCGGTGACCCGATGCAGGTTGAAACCAACTTTGGACCTTTAGTCAGCTTTCCGCATATGGAAAAAGTCTTGTCTTATATTGAGTCAGGCAAACAACAAGGTGCGACCTTATTGATTGGTGGACAACGTGCCACCGAAGCAGCACTTGCTCAAGGTGCATATGTATTACCGACCGTTTTCACCGACTGCCATGACGACATGCACATTCTGCAAGATGAAATCTTTGGTCCGGTTATGAGCATTTTAAGTTATGACAATATTGAAGAAGCCATTCAACGTGCCAACAACACCAGTTATGGTTTAGCCGCAGGTGTGGTCACACAAGATATTTCCCAAGCACATCGCATTATTCATCTGCTTGAGGCAGGTATTTGCTGGATCAATACTTGGGGCGAATCCCCTGCTGAAATGCCTGTAGGGGGTTATAAACAGTCGGGCGTTGGACGTGAAAATGGTATCACCACACTTGAACACTATACCCGCATCAAATCAGTTCAAGTTGAATTGGGTGAATACCAAAGTATTTTTTAAAGTCTGAATTTTAACCATCTAAATCCTTACTTCCTTTTTATTTATTCTTTTTTTCATCCTCAACTCAACATGTGGCCACGTTCTCATGCAACGTGGCCCTGCCATAGAAAAAGGATCATTATGCATTCTCAACACTACGATTATATTATTATTGGCGCAGGTTCTGCGGGTAACGTACTGGCTGCTCGTTTAACCGAAGACCCAGATGTTTCCGTGCTCTTACTCGAAGCAGGTGGTCCCGATTATCGTATCGACTTCCGTACTCAGATGCCTGCTGCCTTAGCCTATCCCTTGCAAGGTCGTCGTTATAACTGGGCGTATTTAACCGACCCAGAACCTCATATGAATAACCGCCGCATGGAATGTGGTCGCGGCAAAGGCTTAGGCGGTTCGTCCCTCATTAATGGCATGTGCTATATCCGTGGTAATGCCATGGACTTAGAACAATGGGCTAGCTTGAAAGGCCTTGAAAATTGGAGCTATGCGGACTGCCTGCCTTACTACAAAAAAGCTGAAACCCGTGATATTGGTGGCAATGACTATCATGGCGATGCTGGCCCTGTTTCTGTCGCCACACCTAAAGCAGACAATAATGTTTTATTCAATGCCATGGTTGAAGCTGGTGTGCAAGCAGGCTATCCACGCACTGATGACTTAAATGGTTATCAACAAGAAGGTTTCGGCCCAATGGATCGAACCGTGACCCCCAAAGGTCGACGCTCAAGCACTGCACGTGGCTATTTAGATATGGCCAAAGGTCGAGCGAATTTAACCATTATCACCCATGCCATGACCAATCAAATTTTGTTCAGTGGCAAACAAGCGATTGGTGTTGAATATATTCAAGGTGCTAATCAAAACAACTTGCTTCAGGTCTATGCCGATAAGGAAGTTCTACTCTGTGCTGGAGCGATTGCATCACCGCAAATTTTGCAACGTTCGGGTGTGGGTTCAAGTACTTTACTTCAGTCTCTCGACATTCCAGTCGTGCATGACTTACCGGGTGTCGGTGAAAACCTGCAAGACCATTTAGAAATGTACTTACAATATAAGTGCAAGCAACCTGTTTCTCTCTACCCTGCTTTAAAATGGCAAAATCAACCTGCAATTGGTGCAGAGTGGTTGTTTAACGGAACAGGGATTGGAGCAAGCAACCAGTTTGAAGCAGGTGGCTTTATTCGATCATCTAAAGAGTTTGCTTGGCCAAATATTCAATACCACTTCTTGCCTGTTGCAATTAACTATAATGGCAGTAATGCCGTCAAAGAGCATGGCTTCCAAGCCCATGTCGGTTCGATGCGCTCACCTTCACGCGGTCGAGTACAGCTGACATCTAAAAACCCTTTCGACCATCCAAGTATTTTATTTAACTACATGTCGACCGAACAAGACTGGCAGGAATTTCGTGACGCTATCCGGATTACTCGTGAAATTATGAACCAACCTGCACTTGATCCTTATCGAGGCGAAGAAATCAGCCCTGGAAAAGATGTGAGTACCGATGCTGAATTAGATGAATTTGTGCGGAATCACGCTGAAACTGCTTATCATCCATCCTGTAGTTGTAAAATGGGCGAAGATGATATGGCAGTAGTCGATGGACAAGGTCGTGTGCATGGCATGCAAAATTTACGTGTTGTTGATGCATCGATTATGCCGCTGATTATCACAGGTAACTTAAATGCAACCACCATTATGATGGCTGAGAAAATCGCGGATCAAATACGTGGTCATCAAGCTTTACCACGTTCAACTGCTCCATTTTACCGCGCCGAAATCGCATAACTCTTAATGGTGTAAAACCTGACCTTTTATTCAACTTTAGAATAATTAGGTCAGGCAATTATTCATATTTTCTAAAACACCATAATCACAACTTGCTTTATCTTTAGGACTTACTTTCCATCTCAACTTATACATTTAAACGTTAAAAAGATTATGCTCTTGTATAGATATTCAACGTCTGTATTTTAAATACAGAAATTATACCTAAATAAAACTCAATAAAAACAATAGCTAAAAACAAACATCACTGATATTTATAATTCAACCCAAACCATTTACAATAAAAATTACTAAGTCAATATATATTTAGTCTAAAATATTCATAAATCAGAACTGTGTGATAGGCTCAAAAGTTATATTTTTTGTGTGCTTTTCAGCTTTTAAGTATTACTTCAACTATACCAAGCTGATCATTTATAAGCAGCTCTATCATTCTTCTTATTTTTATTCTATTCGCTATAAAGCGATCCAAAACCTGCTCCCCAAGGTCATAATCGCATGAAAAAATTTTTAAAATACCTTTTGGTATTAATCGTACTGCTTATTATTGCAGTCGTAATTTTCTTATTTAGACCTATCACGTCTAAAAAAATTCAAACCACCAGCAATGAGCCTGTTGTTGACGCAGTCCTAGTTGGTGGTGGCATCATGAGCGCAACCCTAGGCACATACCTTAGTGAACTTGAGCCAAACTGGCAAATTCGCATGTATGAACGCCTAGATAAAGTTGCACAAGAAAGCTCTAATGGCTTCAACAATGCAGGCACAGGTCACTCTGGCTTTATGGAAATGAACTACACCTCTGAAAAAGATGGGAAAATGGACATTACCAAAGCTGTAAAAGTGGCTGAACAATTTGAAGTTGCAAAACAGTTCTGGTCTTATCAAGTCAAAGAAGGTGTTTTGGGGCAACCAAATAGTTTCATCAACCCTGTACCGCACATTGCTTTCGTTTGGGGCGATAACGTGAATTTCCTCGAAAAACGTTACGCTGCAATGGTTAAAAACCCAATGTTTTATGGCATGAAATTCTCTGAGAATCCTGCTGAAATTAAACAATGGGCACCATTGGTAATGAATGGCCGTGATGCTGCACAAAAAGTAGCTGCAACACGCATGGATGTCGGTTCGGATGTGAACTATGGCTCGATCACCACTCAATTGGTCGATCACCTTAAAAAACAATCTAACTTCAAACTACAAACATCGACTGAAGTGACTGGCATTAGCCAAAACGATGATAAAACTTGGACGGTTGCATTTAAAAACCTTACTACAGGTAAAACAGATCACGTGAAAACGCGCTTTGTCTTTATTGGTGCAGGCGGTGCAGCGGTTAAGCTTTTACAAATGACAGGCTTACCAGAAGCGAAGCAATATGCTGGCTTCCCTGTAGGTGGCGTGTTCTTAATGACCGACAACCCGAAAGTCACTGAAGGCCATACTGCAAAAGTTTATGGTCGTGCTGAATTAGGCGCACCTCCAATGTCTGTTCCACATATTGATACGCGTTATATCGACGGTAAAAAATATGTGTTGTTTGGTCCATTTGCGACTTATTCAAACAAATTCTTAAAACAAGGTTCTCAGCTTGATTTATTGAAATCAACCACGAAGAATAACGTTTTACCAATGACTGCTGTGGGTATGGAAAATCTTGATTTGGTCAAATACTTGGTGAGCCAAGTCATGATGACCGATGAAGACCGTTTTAATGAATTGAAAAAATACTACCCTGATGCAAAACCAGAAGACTGGCGCATGAATCAAGGTGGTCAACGTGTTCAAATCATTAAGAAAGAACCAGAAAAACCTGCAAGCTTACAATTTGGTACCGAGATTTTTGCATCTCAAGACGGTGCTGTGACTGCCCTATTAGGTGCTTCACCAGGTGCTTCGACCTCTCCTTATATTATGTTGAGCTTGCTTGAGAAAGCATTCCCACAACAAGTAGAAGGTAAATGGAATCCGAAATTACATGAAATTGTAAAATCGTACCAACAAGAACTCAGCACTAATCCTGTGCTTCTTGACCAAGTTCGCCAATACACCAGCACAACCCTTGGTTTGAAATATACACCTATGGCTAAAGCTGCAAATGACGAAACTATTGCGGTAGCAAAAGCACAGTAATCTGCTTTAAACCCTAAAAAGGATGGACTTTGCGCCATCCTTTTTTAATTCATATTTGAAACTATTCTGTGTATGTCGCTTTTCCATTCCGATGCTTTTTTGGCTTTTCATTCACGTGATTTTTCACTTCTGAGTGTCAATCAGTTGTGCTTAATTCTAACCATCATGATTCAAGAAGTCGTCATTGCTTATAGTATCTATCAACTCACTCAAAATCCACTCAGCCTTGGCATGATTGCCTTAATTGAGTTACTCCCCTTTATTTGCCTCTCCCTGATCAGTGGCGACTGGGCTGACCGCTATAACAGACAAAAAATTGTGCAGTGGAGTTTTAGCTGTAGCACTCTAATTCCCTTATTATTTATTGTTCTTTTTTCTCAGTACCAACAACAGCACATTCAACAAAATACACTTTTATGCGGCATTTATAGCCTCATCTTTTGCTTAGGCATACTTAGAGGTATTTACAGCCCATCTTTTAATTCATTACGCCCTTTTCTAACCCCAGAGTCAGCCTATAGCAATGCAGCCACATGGACTGCTCTCATTTGGCAAATGGGCGGCATTTTAGCACCCTTATGTGCAGGACTGTTACTTGGCCAACTTGGGCTTGAAAAAACCCTCTTGATTGTTTTTTTCTTATGTTGCGTGGGTAGCATCTGCTTATTCGGATTAAGCGCTCGCGACTTCCCAAGCCCGCATAAACAACATTTAAGCAAAAGCTTAAAAGAAGCCTATTGGTTTATCTTTAAACATCCACTGATGTTTTGGAGTATGTTGCTGGATCTCAGCGCCATGCTTTTTTGTAGTGTCATTATCTTACTGCCTATTTTTGCACACGAGATCCTGCATCTAGGCGTTGAAGGCTTAGGTATACTCAGAGCAGCCCCAGCCATTGGCGCCTGTATCATGATGTTGATGTTGACCTTTTATTCTCCAATGCAAAATGCATGGAGAAACATGCTCTATAGTAGTTTTGCAATTGCTTTGTGTACTTTAGCTTTCGCACTATCCTCCCATGTTTGGCTCTCAGTCATCCTCCTTGTTTTGATTGGCGTCTTTGATAGTATCAGCATGGTCATTCGACAAACTTTATTACAGCAACTCCCCCCAAAAGTACTATTAGGACGTGTAGCCGCTTTAAATGGCATCTTAGTGACTTCAGGCAATCAACTCGGTGCCCTACACACCAGCCTAATGACGCGCTATTTTTCGGTAGTGCCAGCAGTACTTATTGGCGGGACGCTGTGTTTAATAATCTGCGGTCTAAGTTCTACTCGTACGCGACATTTATTCAAGCCATCTCCAACACTAAAAAAACATGCCACAGTGGCAAAAAATGAATAGCATGTTAAGCTTCAAATTCTCTTTTAATACGATGTGAGTTTTCAATAGAGCAAATTATGAAACAGATTCTCCCCTTTTCACACATTCTCTATACCAAACTCTATTCTTTCGTACTATCCGTGTTGTTGGCTTATTGCCTATTCAATGCAATCTATGGTGTGATTATTGGTGGAAAAAGCGCTTATCTTTTTAGTAGTCTGATTTTAATATTTCAAACAATTACTGTTTTTAAAGCATCTGTAAATAAAAAGATCTATAACTATATGGGATTGATTGGACTCATTTTAAGTCTGGTTTATCTCAATCATTGGATTTTTCTTTTGCAGCATGAAAGTATTGCGATTCTCCCCTCAGCCATACTCACCTCACTTAGCTTAGGCTATTTTTCACAACAACATTCGCGTTTAAATCTCTTGAAGGCGGCTTTAATTTTTGGGCTTTTAGTACTAGCCTATACGCAACACCATGACTTGAACACTCTGCAAAACTATTATGACAGCCTGCATACAGGCGAAACATGGCAACAATATGGTGCTTTATAAAGA
>NZ_JBICLH010000074.1:0-598 GCF_043105125.1 Acinetobacter sp. TYF_19 | reverse complement strand
AATGGACTGAAGCCATTGCCAGAGAGAGTGCAATAACAGAGCTACTTAAAATTTTATTCATGTTCCAGATCCAATCATTTAGTCATACTCGAATCATGATAGGAAAAATTAAGCAATAAAATTGTCCTTAAGGACAATCATCGAAACTATTGGGACAACATGCTATATTTATTATTTTAGAGAGGTAGATTGAATGGCTATACCAGTGATTGGATTGTTCGTATATCCCAATATAAATCCATTTCACTTCTCTATCCCCCATATCATTTTCAATATCAAGATTGAAGATAAACGCTTATTTGATCTGAGAATTTTTTCTATAGATGGCCAACCCGTAAAAACAGAACAGTCTATGATGATTATCCCTGATGGGGGGATCGAACTTATTAAACAATTGGATCTTATTATTATTCCTGGATGGGATGATTTTAATCACAAACCTGAAAAAGTACTTATCGATGCCCTAAATTGTGCATATCAAGCTGGAATTAGAATTGTAGGGTTATGCTACGGAACTTATGCATTGGCATATGCAGGGCTGCTTGACCATAAAAAAGCAGCTACGCACTGGATGGCTGAACAGGATTTTAGTGAACGA
>NZ_JBICLH010000073.1:0-5273 GCF_043105125.1 Acinetobacter sp. TYF_19 | reverse complement strand
GCGGATTTAATGCTGCAACTGAGTACAGCCTATCAGCAAGGTAAATTGAAAACCTATATGCAACGTGCGGTACTGGGACCAAAGTTACTGATTATCGATGAAATTGGTTATTTACCGTTTGGACGTGAAGAAGCGAATCTGTTCTTTAACGTGATTGCCAAGCGTTATGAAAAAGGCAGTACGATATTGACGAGTAACTTACCCTTTAGCCAATGGTCTAAGTCATTTGCGGATGATGTTACGTTGACCGCTGCGATGTTAGATCGGCTATTACATCACTGTCATGTGGTACAGATATCGGGTGAGAGTTATCGTTTGAAGGATAAAAAGAGAGTAGGAATTCAACCACAAATTGAGTCTTAATAAATCATCAAAGGGGTCAATTTTACTTTGCTGTTTTTAAGGTAAAAGGGGTCAGTTTTAAATTGCCGTTGACAGTGAAGGGATTCATCTGCTGTATCTCGAAATAAATAAGATATTTAGCTTATCATGTCAGCCTATTTGCAACAGTGCCCTTTCAGGATAGTCGTTCAGGCCAGCATGCTGCAGAGTTCCTGAATGGCTGGCAGGGCAATCTAGTCTGTGATGATTACAGTGGTTATAAAGCACGCTTTAAATCAGGTCAGGTCATTGAGGTGGGCTGCATGGCCCATGCACGTCGTAAATTCCATGAACTGCATGTGACCGGGAAAAGTCAGGTCGCTGAACAGGCATTGGTGCTGATTCAGAAACTGTATGCGATAGAAGCAGAACTCAGGAAAAAGACCGATGGTACGGCAGAACAGCGCCGCGAATACCGACAACAGCATAGTCAACCGGTGATGCAACAACTGTATGAATGGCTTAACCAACATCAACTGACTGTGCCATCGAGTTCTCCAACCGCCAAGGCCATCAATTACACTCTGAAGCGTTGGCCAGCTTTAAGCCGCTATCTGGATGATGGCAATCTACCTATAGATAATAATTGGGTGGAAAACCAGATGCGACCTTGGGCGTTGGGACGTAAGAATTGGCTATTTGCAGGTTCGCTGCGCAGCGGTCAGCGAGCAGCCAATATCATGACATTAATCCAGTCAGCAAAGCTGAATGGCTTGTATCCGTATGCCTATTTAAGTGATGTGCTGAAAAGGCTGCCGACGCATAAAGCGACCCAAATAGAAGAATTACTGCCACATCGCTGGAAATCCAACTCGAATTAAAAAATAGGCATGGGGTTCAGCGGACGCTTACACTCAAACTTATCTGGTTTTAACTAAACTCATATTTTTGAGCTGTGCGACAGGTATTTTTTTATTGATTGGGTATTATCGGCTTGTGGTTCGTGCGCGGTAATGAGATATCTAAAATTAAAAAAAGGATTTTGTATCACTACAAAATCCATAAAATTTAAGACTTTATCTTTCTCTTAACGCTTCTCTGGCTTTATTGAATGGCTTAATCAAATAGTCCAGCACTGTTTTCTGTCCAGTGCGAATATCAACTGTCGCCACCATTCCAGGCGTAATCGCAAAAGTCTTACCCTGTTTATTTCGCAGCTTATCTGAATCAGTGCGAATATAAACCCGATAGTAAAATTGATCCTGTTTAACTTCATCTCGAATCGTATCAGGAGATATCACGGTCACTTTGCCATGTAATCCGCCATATATCGCATAATCGTACGCTGTAATTTTGACTAAAGCTTGTTGGTTTGGACGAATAAAGGCAATATCTCTTGGCGAAATTCTAGCTTCGATCAGAAGCTGTTCATCTAACGGCACAATCGTCATAATCTTGCCATTAGGAGGAATTACGCCACCTAAAGTCATTACATCGATTTCTTTTACCACACCGCGAACAGGCGCTCTAAAGACTGTACGATTTAATGTATCTGATTTTCCTTTCACAATCTGCCGTTGTGTTTCTACGTCGGTATTGGCTTTGGATAATTCTTCCCTTGCTTTTACATAATACTGACTACGTGTATCATTAATTTGCTTTTGTAAATCAGAAGCTTGACGTTTTAACCTTAAAACCTCTACCTCACTTGCAGCTCCTTTAGCAACTAACGGCTCAGTCATTCTTAGCTCTTGCTGTACCAATGTTAAAGAAGTCGTTAGATCTGATATTGACTCTTCTAAATTTATCCGTCGTGTATTATACAACTGTGTTTCTTCACGAACCAATTGCGAATCTTTTTGAACTATCTCGGGAAATTGTAATGCAGTTCCATTTACTTCTGCCCGTAAACGTGCCGAAGTGGCCAATGAAGAAACGAGCAAAGACTGCGATTCACCTACATTAGATGCAAAGCGAGTCGGATCAAATTGTGCCAATATGGTGCCTTTTTCTACAATATCACCTTCTTTAACATCGAGTTTGGTCAAAATACCACCCTCTAATGACTGAATAATTTGCTCTTTAGAAGATGGAATAACTTTACCCGTACCTGTAGAAACTTCTTCCAATTTAAATAAAGCAGCCCATATAAAGAACACCAAAAGTCCTAAGCCAATAATCCAGATGACCATACTCGATTTAGGTAAAGGTGGTTCATGAAATGAAGCTTTAGCAGGACGTTTTGTTTGTTGTGGTTGTTCATTCATTATTGTGCCCCACTGGATGGATGAGTTTGATTATTTGATTGACTCAAAATCTGATCGCGTGGACCATCCATCACAATTTTCCCCTCATTCATGACAATAATTCGATCAACTAATGCCAAAACAGCTCGCCGATGAGTTGCAACAATTAAAGTCCGATGCCCCATCCAATTCATTAGATGATCAATAAATTGTTTTTCTGCTACATCATCAATCGACGCTGTTGGCTCATCTAACAATACAATATTAGGTTGGCGAATAAGCAAGCGTGACAGCAACAAAGCCTGCCGTTGTCCACCAGAGAAACCTAAGCCACCCTCAAGTACAAGATGATCAAGACCTTCTTTTTTATCTTGTACAAATGACCAAGCTCCTGTCATTTTGAGCGCCTGAATCAAGTCATCATCTGAGGCTAAAGGTGCGCCTAAAGTTAGGTTTTCCCTGATTGTGCCATAAAACAAATGCGCACTCTGATTAAGTAACCCTGTATCACGACGAATATCAGCAGGATCAATCAGTGATAAATCAAGACCATCAAGATAAATATTACCTTGCTGCGGCATTTGCATGCCTGATAATAATTGCAATAATGTGGATTTCCCCGCGCCATTTCGGCCTAAAATTGCAATTTTCTCTCCCGCCCGAATTGCTAGTTGAGCAATCGCTAGATTGGGTTTTGCATCATCTTGATTATATTTAAATAAAGTGCCATTCAATTGATAATCACCCAACAATACTGAGCGATGGATCAAATGCGCCCGATCAGGTTGGTCAACTGGCTTTTTCATTAACTCATCAAGACTACTTTTTGCGACTTTGGCTTGCTGTAAACGTCCCAAAACACCCGTAATTTGTGCAATTGGTGCCAACATTCGTGAAGATAAAATTGAGCATGCAACCAATGCACCTGTGGTCATTTCTCCACTAATCACGGCAAAACAGCCAACAAGTACCACAAGAGCATAAGTCAGACCTTGGACTTTTTGCGTCCATGCAGTCATCACGCCCACTATTTTACGCTGCTTCATACTAATATCGGCAGACATTTCATTCATATGATTCCATTGATTCTGGAATCTGGATTCAGCGCGTAACAGCTTAATGTCCTCTATGCCTTGCACTGATTCCACCAATATTGCATTACGAATCGAAGACTCACGCATTCCCTCTCTGGCAAGTTTAGCCAGTGGTCTTTGTGCCAATATGGCTGGAATAATCATAAGCGGTACAACAAGTACCATGACCCAGAAAAGATTGCCGCCAATGATCCAGAATATAACCAAAAATAAAAAGAAAAATGGCAAGTCGGCAATGGCGCTAATCGTCGTTGAGGTGACTAGCTCCCGCACCCCTTCCAACTCCCGAATTTGGGAAATAAAAGTACCTGTTGATTTGGAACGCTCACTATTTTTAATTCTGAGCGTATGACCAAAAACCCTATCTGAAATACGCAAGTCTGCTCGTTTACCAATAATATCTGATAAATAGATACGCGCTACACGTAAAACAAATTCAAAAATTGCCGCAATCAATACACCACCTGCCAACACCCATAACGTAGGAATTGACTGAGAAGGCACGACTCGATCATAGACTTGCATTGAAAATATAATGGTTGCCAGTGCCAGAATATTTGCAATTAATGATGCAAACATAATATCGATATATCGTTTCCAGTCACGTAACACGATCGACCAGAACCAACTACTCTCATAAGGTTTGATATATTCATCAATACGCGCATCTGCAACTGATTTTTCAGGTCGCAGGATATAAACACTTTCAATTTCATGTTGAAGGTCAGAAGCAACAAAACTTTGCGCAAGCCCCTGATCACCACTCATCTGGATACTGACATTATGATCGACATCTGCCTGATCAACCACACCAACTTGACCATCCTTGAATACCACGATGACTGGTAAACGCCATGGATTAAGCATCTCTTTTGAAAATTTACTTTTACGTACACTTAAGCCAATCTGACGTGCAATCGTTTTCACGACCTCATCTGCTGCACTAGCCCCTGCCCAATCCATCTGCAAACGGATACGTTCTTCAGAGGTTTCGATACGATAATGTTTGGCAATCAATAAAATTGCCTGAAGATATGGCTGGTAATTCATCGTACTCATGGCTGAACCTCAACCCCCTGAATGGATAGACGATTAAGATGATAAACATCTCGTGATTGACCTGTAGTCGAGATAAGTTGGACTAGATTTGCATAAATATCATAACGATTATTTTCAATTTCCATATTTGCACTATGAATGGCTTGTTCAGCATTAAGTAAGTCCACTACTGTCCGCGTACCAAGCTTATATTGCTCCTGATATAATTCTTTTGTTCTGGTGGTGGTTGATTGTCTGGCAACCAAAACCTGCATCTGCCGTTGTTTATTTGTGACTTGTTCCTCAGTCATGCGAATCTGTTCCAGAATATCCATATAACTATTTTGTACTTTGGCTTTGGCAGCTTCTTCTGCATAACTTGCAGCGCGACTTTGCGCCCCCACTGATCCACCCTGAAAGAAGTTACTGCTTGCTTCAAATTTAATTGAACTATCAAATCCGTCATCCTTGTTATTGTTTGGATTGACACCATTCAGTGCCTGACTTAGCGTTCCAACTAAATTTAAAGTAGGGTAACGACTGAGATCTGTCTGAGTTTTCTGTGCTTTTGCGA